>CAKKQL010000020.1 GCA_919902095.1 Acidiferrobacterales bacterium | reverse complement strand
TCGTCGCGGAACTTGCGGTCGCGCCTGACGATTTCGAGCAGGTTCTGGATCGCCGCCTCGTATCGGCCGGCGAGCACCTGGCGGGCGCTCAGGCGATAGCACGCCTCGGTGTCGGCCGGGTTGGCGGATACGGTTTGTTCCAGTTCCGGCAGCGACGGGCCGGTTTCGGCGAGCCGCGCGAATTCCAGGCCGGCCCGCAGCGCCACGGCCTCGGGCTGGTCGCGCGCCGCCGGCGCGAGCGTGGCGAGCGTCTGCTCGGCCTCGGCCACGCGCGCGAGCGCCACCTGCACCCGGGCGAGCGCGAGCTTCGCGCGGTCGCTGGCCGGATCGGCGGCCAGCGCCTGTTGCAGCAGCGCCAGCGCCGTGGGGGTGTCGCCCGCCTGCTGCGCGCGCACGGCATCGTCGATCAGCGTTTCGGATTCGCTCGTTGCGTATTTGTCGAGCAGCGCGCGCACGGCGCGTTCCGGCTGCGCGCCCATGAAGCCGTCCACGGCGCTGCCGTTGCGGAAGAGCTTGACGGTCGGCAGGCTGCGGATGCCGTGCTGCGCCGCGAGCTTCTGTTCCTTGTCGGTGTTGACCTTGGCGAGGAAAAACTTGCCCTGGTATTCGTCCGCGAGCCGGGCGAGCAGCGGCATGAGCGTCTGGCAGGGCGCGCACCAGGTCGCCCAGAAATCCACCAGCACCGGCACCGTGTGCGAGCGCTGGATCACCTGGGCGTCGAAGTCGCGTTCGGTGACGTCGGCGATGTGCGGCGAGTGGGCCATGGGGTTGTGGAACGGTTGTTCGGGCTGTTCCGGGCGCGCCGGCGGAACCGGCGCTCCCTCGACGTCACGCTGCAACGCCGCGGACGGAATGTATGGCGCTCCCTAGGGGACTCGAACCCCTGTTTTCGCCGTGAGAGGGCAACGTCCTGGGCCGCTAGACGAAGGGAGCGGAACCGCGTACGGCGGCAGAAAGGAGTGGTATTATACGGGCGAACGCGATTTTAACAACCGGACTTCCGGCCGCCACGGCCGACAAGGTAAAGCCAAGATTAGCGAGCCCGCCATCCTCCCGCGCGCGCAACATTCCGTTTCCCGCGCGCTGATCAGTGAAAACGCCCTCAAGGTCCTGCATCGCCTGCGCGATGCCGGCTACGCCAGCCTCCTCGTCGGCGGCTGCGTGCGCGATCTCATGCTCGGGCGCGAGCCCAAGGACTTCGACGTCGTCACCGACGCGCGCCCCGAGGAAATCCGCAAGCTGTGCCACAACGCGCGCATCATCGGCCGGCGTTTCCGCCTGGTGCATGTGCGCTTTGGACGCGAGGTCATCGAGGTGGCGACCTTCCGCGCCATCCCCCACGGCGTGCTGGAGGAAGCAACCCGCGATACCGCCGATGACGATGCCGACGGCGAGGAAACCGCGGCGGAGGAGGAGTACACGCCCACCATTGCCGACCAGAATATCTTCGGCACCCAGGAAGAGGACGCGCGCCGCCGCGATTTCACGGTCAACGGGCTTTATTACAACATCCGCGATCTCTCGGTAATGGACTACGTCGGCGGCGTCGCCGACCTGCGCGCCGGCATACTGCGCATGATCGGCGATCCCGAGGCGCGCTACCGCGAGGACCCGGTGCGCATGCTGCGCGTCGTGCGTTTTGCCGCCAAACTCTCGTTCAAGATCGAGGCCCGGACCGAGGCGCCGATCCGCGAACTCGCGTCGCTGCTGGCCACGGTGCCGCCGGCGCGCATGTTCGAGGAGGTGCTCAAGCTGTTTCAGGGCGGTTATGCGCTCGAAACCTTCGAGCTGCTGCGCCGCTACAACCTGTTTCAGTACCTGTTCCCGCTGACCGAGGAAAGCCTGGCGCGCGAGGAGCAGGGCTTCCCGCTGACCTTGGTGCCGCGCGCGCTCGCCAACACCGACGCGCGCGTGAACGCGGGCAAGCCGATCACGCCGGCATTCCTGTTCGCCGCCATGCTGTGGGAGCCGGTACGGCTGCAGCGGGATGCGCTGATTGCGCGCGGGCTGCCGGCTTATGAGGCGTTCCAGCGCGCCACCGAATCCGTCATCCACGCGCAGTTGCGCCACGTCTCGCTACCGCGGCGCTTCAGCGTGCCGATGCGCGAGATCTGGGCGATGCAGGACCGGCTCGTGCGCCGCGGCGGCCGCCAGGCGTTTCGGCTGCTCGAGGACAAGCGCTTCCGCGCGGCCTACGATTTCCTGCTGCTGCGCGCCGACAGCGGCGAGGCGCCGCCGGAATTGGCCGAGTGGTGGACGCGCTTCCAGGCGGTCCCGGACGACGAACGCAACGCCATGGTTTCGGGGCTCGCCGCGTCCGGCGCGCCCGCGCCCGCGGGCGAGAAGAAGAAGCGCCGGCGCCGCCGGCGCCGCGGACGCGCGCCGGAGCAGCCGTCCCTCGGCTGACAGCGCATGTCCGCCGTGACCGCCTATATCGGTCTTGGCAGCAATCTCGCCGATCCGAAGGCGCAGGTGCATGCCGGCATCGACGCGCTCCGGCGCCTGCCGCAAACCGCCGTCGAGCATTGCTCCTCGCTGTATGCCAGCGCGCCGGTCGGCATCACCGCGCAGCCTGATTTCGTCAATGCCGCCTGCCGCGTGCGCACCGTGCTTTCCGCGCGCGCACTGATGCAGACGCTGCTGGCCATCGAGCACGAGCACGGCCGCGTGCGCGGCGCCGAAAAGGGCGGGCCGCGCACGCTCGACCTCGATCTGCTGCTCTACGGGGATTCCCTCGTGAACGAACCCGACCTTGTCGTCCCGCACCCGAGACTCCACGAGCGCGCCTTCGTCCTGTATCCTCTGCAGGAGCTCGATGCCGGGCTGATCGTTCCCGGTCGCGGCGCGGTGGCCGATCTGCTCGCCGGGTCCGGCGGCCAGCGGGTGGTACGGCTCGAAGGTTGCTAGAGGCTATTCAAAAAAAAGAAATTAACCGCCAGGACGCCAGGAGCGCCAGGGTCGGGGAATCGGGGGGAATCGCCTTTCCTGGCGGTTCGCGATCGTTTTGGGGATTTTTAAGATGGCTTCTAGTATCTTTGGAACGGCGGAAGGGCGCAGCTGCGTAGGGCGAGAGCTCCGGCAAAATAAATAATATGAATACGGCAAACCCGGGATACATCGTCGTCGAAGGCCCCATCGGGGTCGGCAAGACCAGCCTGGCCCAGCGCCTGGCGGACGCCTTCGGCGCCCGTGCGCTGCTCGAGCGGCCGGAGGAAAATCCCTTCCTCGAACGTTTTTACGCCTCGCGCAAGCACTTCGCGCTGCCGACCCAGCTGTTTTTCCTGTTCCAGCGCGCGCGCCAGATCCAGGAACTCAAGCAGGGCGACATGTTCAGCTCCGGCAGCGTGTCCGATTTCCTGATGGACAAGGACAAGCTGTTCGCGCGCGTGAATCTGGACGACGACGAACTGCGGCTCTACGAGCAGGTGTTCGGCCAGATGAACACCGACTGGCCGGCGCCGGACCTGGTGATTTATCTGCAGGCGCCGGTGGACGTGCTCATGGAGCGGCTGCGCCGGCGCGACATCCCGTACGAGCGCATGATCGAGCGCGCCTATCTCAAGAGCCTGGTGGATGCCTACACCCAGTATTTTTACCACTACACGGCGGCGCCGCTGCTGATGGTCAACGCGTCCGAAATCAATTTCGTGGACTCGGAAGCGGACTTCGACATGCTGCTGGCGCACATCCGCAAGATCAAGACCGGACGGCATTTCTTCAACCCCCTCAAGGCCGAGCTGTGAAACCCGTCACCCTCGCGACGCTTCGGGACATGAAGCGCGCGGGCGAGAAGATCGCCTGCCTCACCGCGTACGACTACAGCTTCGCGCGCCTGCTCGATACGGCCGGCGTAGACCTTATTATGGTCGGCGACTCGCTCGGCATGGTGATGCAGGGGCACGATTCGACGCTGCCCGTGAGTGTCGCCGACATGGTGTACCACAGCCGCTGTGTCGCGCGCGGCGTGAAACGCGCGCTGTTGGTGACGGACATGCCGTTCATGAGCTACCAGGAAAGCCCGCAACAGGCACTCATGAACGCCGGACGCCTGATGCGCCGCGGTGGCGCACAGGTGGTCAAGCTCGAAGGCGGCGCGCCGATGGCCCCGACCGTGAAATTTCTGGTCGAGCGCGGCATTCCGGTCTGCGGTCATTTGGGCCTCACGCCGCAGTCGGTGAATCAGCTCGGCGGCTACCGCGTGCAGGGCCGCGACGAGAAGGCGGCAGAGAGAATACGACAGGACGCAAAACTGCTGGAAGACGCCGGCGCATCGCTTATCGTGCTCGAAGCCGTGCCGGCCGCGCTGGCGAAAACCATTACGCAGGAACTTTCGATTCCGACCGTCGGCATCGGTGCCGGAGTTGATTGCGATGGCCAGATACTGGTGCTGCAAGACATGCTCGGGCTCTATCCGAAGCCGCCGAAGTTTGCCAAGAACTTCATGGACGGCGCCGGATCCCTCGAACAGGCAGTGAAGAATTACGTCGCCGCCGTTAAGGCGCGCGCCTTTCCCGATCCGGAACACAGCTACTGAAAAGCAATTGACAGGATTAACAGGATTTACAGGATTAAAACAAAGCCGAACAGAAATCCTGTTAATCCTGTTAATCCTGTCTATCATCCTTTTCCATGTTGGTCGTTGAATCCATCATCGATCTGAGACGCGAGATCGCCGTCCTGCGCCGGGCCGGGAAACGCATCGCGTTCGTGCCCACGATGGGCAATCTGCACGCGGGGCACCTGAAGCTTGTGCAGGTTGCACGGCAACATGCCGATATCATTGTCGCGAGCATCTACGTCAATCCTTTACAGTTCGGACCCATGGAAGACCTCGCCGCCTATCCGCGCACGCCGGCTGAAGACAAGAAGGCGCTCGAAGCAGAAAAAACCGAGCTGCTGTTCATGCCGACGGATGTCGAGATGTATCCGCGCGGCCTCGACGTCATGACAAAAGTGGAGGTACCGGCACTAGGCGACATTCTGTGCGGAAAGTTCCGGCCCGGACACTTTCGCGGCGTGACCACGGTCGTCAACCGGCTGTTCAATCTGGTGCAGCCGGATGTGGCGATATTCGGCAAGAAGGACTACCAGCAGCTCTTGCTCATCCGCCTGATGGTCGCGGACCTTGGCCTGCCGATCGAGATTGTCGGCGTGGACACGGTGCGTGAGGCCGATGGGCTGGCCATGAGTTCGCGCAATAATTATCTGAGCGCTGCTGATCGCAAGGCGGCGGCAAGTCTTTACGCCGGGCTTTGCGGCTTGCGCGACCGCCTGATAAAAGCGCGAAGGATGGTTTCCGGCATGGAGACCGATACGCTGCGCGAGCTTGAAACCACCGGTTTTCGCCCTGATTATTTGAGTGTCCGGCGTGCGGCGGATTTGGGCGAACCCGGCCCGCAGGACAAGGCGCTGGTGATTCTCGTGGCCGCGTGGCTCGGGTGCACACGACTCATCGACAATGTCGAAGTAACGGTTTGAATCCCCGTCGGCAAACACGGATAATATTCGCATGCGTCGCATCATGATGAAGTCCAAGCTGCACCGCGTGCACGTCACGCATGCCGAGCTGGAATACGAAGGTTCGGTGGCGATCGACAGCAGGCTGCTGGATGCCGCCGATATCCGCGAATACGAGCGCGTCGAGGTGTACAACCTCAAGAACGGCGAGCGCTTCTCGACCTACGCCATCCGCGCCGAGGCCGGCACCGGCATCGTCTCGGTTAACGGCGCCGCCGCGCACAAGGCCGATCCGGGCGATATCGTCATCATCTGCGCCTACGCCGAATACGAGGAGCGCGAGCTGGTGAATTTCAAGCCGCGCCTGGTGTACGTGGACGCGAACAACCGCATCACCCACACGCGCAACGCCATCCCGGTCCAGGTCGCCTGACGCCCGGTTTTTCTCCGCCGCGCCGGCATTTGTTGTCTTCCGTGTCTGTCCCTGCGCTACAATCAGGTAGGTAAGCGTGCGCCGCGCGTGCATGCGTTCCCAGCCGGCGCCGGCGAAAGGAGACCTATGGCAGGCGTGAAGCGACTCGATCCGAATGCGCTTTGCTGGCGCTTCGACCCCCAGCAGCTTGCGTTCAAGACCACGGCGGAACTCCCAGACCTGACCGAGGTGCTCGGACAGGCGCGCGCCACCGAGGCGATCCGCTTCGGCATCGGCATCCGCCGCAGCGGCTACAACCTGTTCGTGCTCGGGCCGCCCGGCACCGGCCGTCACGTCATCGCGCGCCGCTACATCGAGGAGCGCGCCGCGCACGAAGCCCCGCCGTTCGACTGGTGTTACGTCCACAACTTCGAGCAGCCGCACAAGCCGCGCGCGCTCAAGCTGCCGGCCGGCATGGGCGTCAAACTGCGGCGCGACATGGAGCGGCTGCTCGAGGATCTGCGTAGCGCCATCCCGGCGGCGTTCGAGAGCGAGGAATACCGCGCCCGGCGTCAGGAAATCGAGGCCAGCCTCAAGGAGAAGAACGAACAGGCCTTCGACGCCCTGCGCCAGGAGGCCGAGTCGCACGACATCGCGCTCATTCGCACGCCCGGCGGCATGGCGTTCGCGCCCACGCGCAAGGGCGAGGTCGTGAGTCCGGCGGATTTCGAGAAGCTGCCCAAGGAGGAGCAGAGCCGGACCGAGGCCGTGATCGCCACGCTGCAGGAGCAGCTCGAACGCCTGATCCACCAGGTGCCGCAATGGCGGCGCGAGACGCAGGAGCGCATCCGCGAGCTCGACCGGCAAATGACGCGTTCGGCCGTCGGTCATCTCATCGAGGAGCTGAAGAAAACCTGCGCCGCGCTGCCGGAGGTGCTGCGTTACCTCGATACCGTGCATCAGGCGGTGATCGAGAACGCCGACGATTTCAGGCGCACGGAAGAAGGACCGGAGATCACCTTCCTCGGCATTCCGATCTCGCGCGCCGCCGCCGGCGCGCCGTCGCTGCGCCGCTACCAGGTCAACGTGCTCATCGATCACAGCAGCGCGCAGGGCGCGCCGGTGGAGTACGAGGACAACGGTTCGCACCCGGATCTCGTCGGGCGCGTGGAGCATCTTTCGCAGATGGGCGCGCTGATCACGGATTTCACGCTCATCAAGCCCGGGGCGTTGCATCGCGCCAACGGCGGCTACCTCGTGCTCGACGCACGCAAGGTGCTGATGCAGCCCTACGCCTGGGAAGGCCTCAAGCGCTGCCTGTCCTCGGGCGAGATTCGCATCGAGTCGCTCGGCCAGATGCTGAGCCTGGTGAGCACCGTCACGCTCGAACCGGAACCGATCCCGCTCGACGTCAAGGTGGTGCTGGTCGGGGAACGGCTGCTGTATTACCTCCTGTACCACTACGATCCCGACTTTCACGACCTGTTCAAGGTGGCGGCCGACTTCGACGAGACCATGGAGCGGCAGGCGGCGGACCACGGGCTGTACGTGCGGCTCATCGCCACGCTCGCGCGCAAGGAGAACCTGTTGCCGCTCGAGCGCGACGCGGTGGCGCGTCTGATCGAGCAGAGCGCGCGTCTCGCGGGCGATATCGAAAAGCTCACCGTGCGCATGCACGACCTGAGCGACCTGCTGCGCGAGTCCGACCACTGGGCGCGCGAGGACGGCCAGACGCTGGTCACGCGCACGCACGTGCAGCGCGCGATCGACGCCCGCATCCGGCGCGCCGACCGCCTGCGCGAACGCATGCTGGAAGAAGTCCGCCGCGGCACCATCCTCATCGACACCCAGGGCGGCCGCGTCGGCCAGGTCAACGGCCTGTCGGTGGTCGCGCTCGGCGACTTCGCCTTCGGCCATCCGTCGCGCATCACCGCGCGCGTGCGCCTCGGCAAGGGCGAGGTCATGGACATCCAGCGCGAGGTCGAGCTCGGCGGGCCGATCCACTCCAAGGGCGTGCTGATTCTTTCGGGTTTTCTCGGCGCGCGCTATTGCGCCGAGCAGCCGCTGTCGCTGGCGGCGAGCCTCGTGTTCGAGCAGACCTACGGCGAGGTCGAGGGCGATTCGGCCTCGTCGGCCGAGCTTTACGCGCTGCTGTCGGCGCTCGCCGAGGTGCCGATCAAGCAGTCGTTCGCGGTCACCGGCTCGGTGAACCAGCACGGCGAGATCCAGCCCATCGGCGGCGTCAACGAGAAGATCGAGGGTTTCTTCGACGTCTGCCAGAGCCGCGGGCTCAGCGGCGAGCAGGGCGTGCTGATCCCGGCGAGCAACGTGCGCCACCTGATGCTGCGCGAGGACGTGGTCGCCGCCTGCGCGCAGGGAAAATTCCACATTTACCCGGTCACCACCGTGGATGAAGGCATCGAGCTGTTGACCGGTTTTCCGGCCGGCGCGCGCGACACCCAGGGGAATTTCCCCGAGGGCAGCCTCAACCGTCACGTGGAGCAGCGGCTCACGCAGCTTGCCGAGATCGCGCGCGCCTTCAGCACCGCGCCGGAGGAGGAGGCGGAATGACCGCGGCCGACGCCCCCCAGCCCATCCGGCGCATCCTCGTGGCGCTCGATGCCTCGGGTGCGAGCCTCTCGGCGCTCGACGCGGCGGCGCGGCTCGCGGTGCAAATGGAGGCCGAGTTGCTGGGGCTGTTCGTCGAGGACGTGAACCTGCTACGGCTCGCGGGCCTGCCGTTCGCGCGCGAGGTCGGGCTGACGCTCGCGCATGCCCGGCCGCTCGCAAGCGCCGACATGGAACGCGCGCTGCGCGCGCAGGCGCTGCGCGCACAGCAGGCCCTCGAACAGGCCGCGACGCGGCTGAGCGTGCGCTGTTCGTTTCGCGTCGTGCGCGGGCAGGTGACGGAGGAACTGCTCGCCGCCGCCGAGGAAGCCGATCTCGTGGCCATCGGCCTTTCGCGGCAGACGCTCTCGCGCGCGCGGCCGGGCACGACGGCCGGGGCCATGGCCGCCGGGACGACGCGCCCGATGCTCTTTCTCCCGCGCGACGCGACGGTACGCCCGCCGGTGATGGTGATTTACAACGGCTCGGCCGCCGGCGAACGCGCCCTCGCGCTGGCCGTGCGGCTCGCGCAGGCGGAGCAGTGGCCGCTCACGGTCTGGATCGCCGGCAAGGACGAAAAGCAGCGGAAAAAGCTGCAAGGCGAGGCGGAACGGGCCCTGGAGGATTCGGAACTGACGGCGACCCTGCGCCCGTGGCGGGACCACGACCTGACGGAGTTGTTGCGCGAAGTGTACCGCGACCGCGGCGCCACGCTGGTGCTGCCCACCGACATCGCGAATACCGAGCGCGAGCAATTGACGCAGGTGCTGGAGCAGGCGGGCGGGGCGGTACTGCTGGTCTGCTGACGCCCGGCGCGCCGGGCGGTATGGTACCGAGGGTCGGAATCGAACCGACACGGTGTTGCCACCACCAGATTTTGAGTCTGGCGCGTCTACCAGTTCCGCCACCCCGGCAATGCAGGCCGTCAGTATAGCAACGCCGCTGTCAGGATAACAACGCAACCGCGAAGGAGCATCGGCTGTGACGCACGTGCTGGCAGCGGACATCGGCGGTACCCACACGCGCCTGTGCATCGCGCATTGCGAACGCGGTGCCACGCGCATTGTCAGCGAACACATCTACGCGAGCGCCGCCTATTCGCGGTTCGCCGACGTGCTGCGCGAGTTCCTGTCCGGCGCAGCCGGCAACACGATTGCCGCCGCCTGTTTCGCCGTCGCCGGACCGATTCGGGAAACGTCAGCGGGCCAGACGGTCAAGGTCACCAACCTCCCGTGGGAAATCGGCGCCGCCGCGCTTGCGCGCGAGTTCGGCTTGCCCAAGGTTCGGCTCATCAACGACTTTCAGGCCATCGGCTACGGCATCGAGGCGCTCACGGAACCGGATTTCACGGTGTTGCAAATGGGCAATCCCGTCCCCCACGGCCCGCGCGCGGTCATCGGCGCCGGCACCGGATTGGGACAGGCGATTCTCGTCTGGCAGCAGGACCGTTACGAGGTTATCGCCACCGAGGGCGGGCATGCCGATTTTGGTCCCACGGATGAGGTTCAGGTCGAGCTTGCGCGCTACCTTATTAAGGAATGCGGCCGCGCATCGTATGAACTCATCCTTTCAGGCCCGGGTCTGGTGCGGCTATATGAATTTCTGCGTTCCGGCTGCGATGCGCCCCAGTCGCCCACGCTGGACGAAGCCATGAAAACAGGCGATCCGGCGGCGGCGATCACCCGCGCAGCTTTGGGGGACGATAAGGATTACCTGGCGGCGCAGGCGCTCGATCTGTTCGTCCGCATCTACGGCGCCCAAGCCGGCAACCTCGCGCTCAGCGCCGGCGCCACCGGCGGCGTCTACATCGCCGGCGGCATCGCGCCGAAGATAATTGCCAAGCTCAAGGACAGCGCGTTTCTGGATGCCTTCCGCAGCAAGGGAAATATGTCGGCGTATGTCGCGAATATCCCGGTGCGGGTGGTGATGAATCCGAAGGTGGGGTTGTTGGGCGCGGTGATGGTGGCGGGCCGCCTGTGAGAACGGCGGCGGGTTCCGCCCAGCCTGATCAGAGCGGTATTCCCGC
>CAKKQL010000019.1 GCA_919902095.1 Acidiferrobacterales bacterium | reverse complement strand
GCGGCCCCGGCATCGTTTCGGGCCTCAGTCTCGCCGCCGGCGTGGCGCTGGTGCGCGCACTTGAGGAATACGGTATGCGCGGCATCGGTCTCAAGTGGCCGAACGACGTGCTGTGGGTTGCTCCCGGCATCACGCCTCACGCGACACGGGCACATCCTTGCGCGGCGGAGGAGAAGAAACTTGCCGGGTTACTGGTGGATGTGCAGGGCGAGGCCGGTGGGCCGTGCCTGGCGGTGCTCGGCGTCGGCGTGAACGGATTTCTGAGCGAGCGTGACGCGACGCGCATCGACCAACCCTGGACCGATCTCTTCAGCATCACCGGCGCGGCCGTGGACCGCAATCGGCTCGCGGCGCTCGTCATTCGCGAGTTGTGGCGCATGTTCGAGGTGTTCGCCGCCAAGGGCCTGACGGCATTTCGTGACGAGTGGCAGCGCCGGCATCTGTATCACGGCCGGCGCGTGCGCCTGCTCGCCGGTGAGCGCGAGGTTGCCGGCACCGTCGAAGGCATCGATGCGCACGGGGCGTTGCTGCTGCGCAATGCGCGTGGTGGCACGCAGGCGTTTCATTCCGGCGAGATCAGCCTGCGGGCGGTGACCTGACATGCGTTTACTGGTGGACCTTGGCAATTCGCGCCTTAAGTGGGCGCAAAGCGCTCCAAATATATGGAACATTGGTACGGCGGTACATGCCGGGCAACGTATGGAATCCGTGCTCGATGCCGCGTGGGGCAAGCTTACCCGGCCAGAAAAAATTCTAATGTCGAGCGTCGCCACATCCGATGCGTGCGGGACGCTGCTGGCGTGGTGTCAACGCCGCTGGTCGCTGGCGCCGGTGGTTATTCAGGCGCAGGCGGAGCAATTCGGCGTGAGGCACTGCTATGCACAGCCGGAAACGCTCGGCGCCGACCGCTGGGCGGCGCTCATCGCCGTGCGCGGCCTGACAAAAGCCAATGTCTGTATTGTGGATTGCGGCACTGCCGTGACCGTGGACGCGCTGGCGGCGAATGGCGAATTTCGCGGCGGCGCAATTTTTCCCGGCCTGCAATTGCTGCGCGCGAGTTTGTTGCGTGGTACGGGCGGTATCCATGCGGCCGAGGGAGAATCCGATTCTGCATTCGGCTGCTCGACGCCTGACGCCGTGGCGGCAGGTACGTTGCAGGGGCTCATCGGCGCCGTGACGCGGTTGCTCGAAGAACAAATGCGCGCACTGGGCGCCGGCACGCAAGTCTTTGTCACCGGCGGTGACGCATCGCTGTTGTTGCCGCACCTGAAGATTCCCGCGAAAGCAGTGCCCGACCTCGTGCTCCGGGGTCTTGCCCGGATTGCCGAGGTAGCAACATGATGTGCAGGGACGCACGAATCCAGCGTCGCGCGCGACGTGCGCTTGGCGCGCGCGGCGGCCGCTTCGGACATTCCCTGTCCTCGTGCGGCATTCGCACATCCCTGTGCATCACAGGGACCCCGCGCGCAGCACGGGGATGCGACCGGCGAATTGACGCAGGCCGCCGACAGCAAGACGTGTCAGCATTGTTCGGCATTACGGAGGCGGCGGCATGAACCCCGTGGCCAAAACAGTATTCGCGCTTCTAGTCCTGGCTAACGTCGGCCTGGCGCTGTGGGCCACCGGTTTTCGGCCGGTCGACGCGCCGCCCGAGGGGTCGCGCCCGGCGCTGCACCCGGACAAGATGCGTCTTGTCGATGAGTCCGGCGCCCAATTGTCGGCGCGCAATGCCAGGCCGGCTGCGGCCGGCAAGACCGAAGCCAGCGGCTGTTACCGCATCGGGCCGTTCGCGGAGTCGGCGCAGGCGGATAAGGCGAGCGCCGTTCTCAAGGGAATCCCGCTGGCCTACGAGCGCCGCGCCGAGGAGCAGACGGTCGTGACCGGCTATCGCGTGTATCTGCCGCCGCTGCCCACGCGCGACGCGGCGGAAAAGAAGCGGCGCGAGCTGAGTCGCCTCGGTTTCAAGGACTCCTCGGTGATGCAGGAAGCGGGCATGGAGAACGCCCTTTCGCTCGGCCTGTTCACGGTCGAGGCCAATGCCCAGAAGCGTATGCAAGCGTTGGCGGCGAAAAAAATCGAGACCCGGATGCAGACGCTCTCGCAGGCGCGCACGCTCCATTGGCTCTATCTCGGGGCGGTCGAAAGCCCGGCCGGCGTGTTGCCGCGACTGCGGGCTGCCGACTGGGGCGACGCCGAGGCCAAGACGGAAGAGACACCGTGCCAGCCGCCACCGGCGGCGCCCGTGCCCTCCGGTTGAGAGGGCTGCCTGACGCAGGCGGCGTTTTGTGGCGATTTTGCATCCCTCGGCACCGTAATTTGTTTCGCCTGCGTCCTGTCTTTACCGCGCGGGTTAACCGCGCGCTTCCCCGCGCAACCCTGGATTTGCCTGCACTGTTTGACCGTGTACATCCCTGTACGTCAAAATCCGCAGTTCTTTAGGCCACGCCCGCATAGCTCAGTTGGTAGAGCACCTGATTTGTAATCAGGCGGTCGGGAGTTCAAATCTCTCTGCGGGCTCCATTTCACGCTTGCCTCAAACTTGAAGTCGCAAATTGCGGCTTCAAGTTTGAGGCACCAAAACGGCACCTCAAGTTTGAGGTCGCAATTTGCGACCATGTATTTCTAAGTGGCCTGAACCGAAAATGCGAGGATTGCGTTTGGGCTTAGTGGTGCTGCCGTAAAATCGGAAATTTTGAGAAATCAGGAATGGTCGTGGCAGAAACACAGGGCAGCCAGCTCCGCATCGACAAATGGCTTTGGGCGGCGAGGTTTTTCAAAACTCGCTCACTGGCCGCGGCGGCGGTAGCGGGTGGCAAGGTCAAAGTGAATGGCGAGCGCGTGAAGGCAGCCAAGGCTGTTCGGCTTGACGATGAATTGAGCATCCATGTCGGCCCCTATGAATATAGTGTACGGGTGCTAGGTTTGTCCGGCCGGCGTGGTCCGGTGCCGGAAGCCGCTTTGCTTTATGCAGAAAACGTCCAGAGCAAAGCGGCACGGAAAGCGCTGGCTACCCGGCTTTCCGCCGAAAGAATGCATGCCTCCCATGAAAAAGGGCGCCCCACTAAAAGAGCGCGGCGTCAGATTATTCGATTTAAAAAAGCGCGGGTTGAATGAAACAGGAACAGATAGATGAGCACACGGTTTGCTGTAGATTTCGCGCTTCGGCATTGACCCCTATGCCGAAAAAATCCACCCATGCTGTCATTGTGTGCCGAAGCAGCGTGGAAGAGCGCCCATGAAAATCCCCAAAAGACTTGAACCGCTGGTCGAGGACGGTCTCGTCGATGCGGTCATGCGTCAGCTCATGAGCGGCAAGGAGGCCATGCTCTACGTGGTCCGCTGCGGGGAAGATATCCGCTGCGCGAAGGTTTACAAAGAAGCCAACCAACGCAGCTTCCGCCAGAGCGCGGGTTACACGGAAAGCCGCAAGGTGAAAAACAGCCGGCGCGCCCGCGCCATGGAAAAGGGCGGCCGGTATGGACGCAAAGCGCAGGAAGATGCATGGCAAAGCGCTGAGGTGGCCGCCTTGTACCGTCTCGCCGCCGCGGGCGTGCGTGTCCCGCGGCCTTATAACTTCGCTGATGGTGTGCTGTTGATGGATCTGGTGACCGACGCCAACGGCAACGCCGCCCCGCGCCTCAGCGAACTGGTGCTAACGGCAGAGCAGTCCCGCGAGTACCACCGCACATTGATTACGCAGGTCGTGCGCATGCTCTGCGCCGGGGTCATCCACGGCGATTTGTCCGAATATAACGTGCTCGTCGGCAGCGAAGGGATGGTCATCATCGACTTGCCCCAAGCCGTTGACGCCGCGGGCAACAACAATGCCCGCGGTATGTTCGAGCGGGACATCGACAACCTGACCGCCTACTTCGGCCGTTTTGCCCCCGAGCTCCTGTCCACCGACTATGGCATGGAGATATGGTCGCTCTACGAGAACGGCAAGCTACACCCGGAGATCGAGCTGACCGGGCGCTTCGAGCGCAGCGAGAGGCTGGCGGATGTGGATAGCGTCATGCGGGAAGTCGACGCCACGTTCAAGGAAGAAGCCGCGCGGCAACGGTACAAGCAGGAAATGGGGCAATAGGACGCCCGCTCGATTCTTGTCAAAAGGGGAGGCCTCACTTTATAGCCTAGGGCCCTGCCTTGATTTACAATCCCGCCCCTCGCACAAAGCCTTTTGCTGTTTTCAGGTATCACCATGGAAAAGACACCCGCCGACGCCGTTGCCACGGTTCGCCGTTACTACCAATCCCTGCCCGCGCGCATGC
>CAKKQL010000018.1 GCA_919902095.1 Acidiferrobacterales bacterium | reverse complement strand
ATCCACATGCAGAACAAGTTGCGCATGACGCCGGAGCAGGTGCTGGAGCGGGCGGTGTGGGCGGTAAAGCGCGCGCGCCAGTACACCGACGACGTTGAGTTTTCGCCCGAGGACGCCGGCCGCTCGGAGATCGATTTCCTCTGTCGCGTGCTCGAGGCCGTGATCGCCGCCGGCGCCACCACCGTGAACATCCCCGATACGGTTGGCTACAACCTGCCGCACCAGTTCGGCGCGCTCATCAAGACCCTGCGCGAGAAGGTGCCGAACTCGGACCAGGCCGTGTTTTCCGTGCATTGCCACAACGACCTCGGCCTCGCGGTCGCCAACTCGCTGTCGGCGGTGCTGAACGGCGCGCGCCAGGTGGAGTGCACCATCAACGGCCTCGGCGAGCGCGCCGGCAACGCCGCGCTCGAGGAGATCGTGATGGCGGTGCGTACGCGCCGCGATCTTTTCAGCTGCGACACGCGCATCGACACCACCCAGATCGTGCCGGCCTCGCGCCTGGTGTCCGGCATCACCGGCTTTCCGGTGCAGCCGAACAAGGCCATCGTCGGCGTCAACGCCTTTGCGCACGAATCCGGCATCCACCAGGACGGCGTCATCAAGAAGCGCGAGACCTACGAAATCATGCGCGCCGAGGACGTCGGCTGGACCGCCAACCGCATGGTGCTCGGCAAGCACTCGGGCCGCAATGCCCTCAAGGGCCGGCTGAAGGAGCTCGGCATCGAGTTCAAGACCGAACAGGAGCTGAACGCGGCCTTCGAGCGCTTCAAGGACCTCGCCGACAAGAAACACGAGATTTTCGACGAGGACTTGCAGGCGCTCGTGACCGAGGCCGACCTCGAACTGGAGAACGAACACTACCGCCTGGTAGCGCTCAAGGTCTGTTCCCAGACCGGCGAGACGCCGCACGCGACGGTCGCGCTCGCGGTCAACGGCTCGGAGCAGCGCGCCGGCGCCGACGGCGGCGGGCCGGTGGACGCCGCGTTCAAGGCGATCGACAGCATCGTCGGCAGCGGCGGCCAGTTGCTGCTCTACTCGGTCAACAACATCACCAGCGGCACGGACTCGCAGGGCGAGGTCACCGTGCGCCTCGAAAAGGGCGGGCGCATCGTCAACGGCCACGGCGCCGACACCGACATCGTGATCGCCTCGGCCAAGGCCTATCTCAACGCGCTCAACAAGCTGATCACGCCCGCCGAGCGCACCCATCCGCAGGCCGGTCAGCCGATATGACCGCTGCGGCGGCGGGGCGCGCAGTGGCGGCGTGGGCCGGCGTGCTGGGTTGCGCGGCGGCGCTCCTGCTGGCGCCGCCCGCCGGCGCCACGGAAACCGTGCCGGCGCTGCAACCCGGCAAGGGCTGGCGCCACAGCGTGTTTCTGGCCAACGTCACCACGGTCGATAACCTCGCGCTCGCGCCCGACGGGACGATGTACGCCACGCAGGAGCTTGCCCACGGCGAGGGCCGGGTGGTGCGCATTCAGAACAACCGCGTCGAGCCGATCGCCACCGGCCTGAACCGGCCGGACGGACTGCTGCTGCGCGGCAAGCACCTGTACGTCACCGAGGAGGTGTCCGAAGGGCGGGTGCTGAAAATCGAACTGGCCGGCGGCAGACAGCAGGTGCTGGCCACGCTGCACAATCCGGAAGGCATCGATATCCTGCGCAACGGCAATCTCGCCCTCTCCGAAGACAGCGTCAATGGCCGGCTGGTGCAGCTGCACAAGAACGGCACGGTGGAGACCATCATTGCCGGGTTGAACCGCCCCGAAGGCATCGCCGTGGCGAAGGACGGCACGATCTACATCGCCGAGACCGGTACCGGGCGCGTGCTGACTTACAAGAGCGGCGTGCTCAATACGCTTGTGGACGATCTCGACGAGCCGGACCAGGTGGAACTCGCGCCCGACGGCGCGCTGTGGATCGCGGAAGACGCCAAGCCCGGAAGGCTGCTGCGCTTCAAGGATGGCATGCTCGAAACCGTGCTCGCGGGTTTGCTGGCGCCGCAGGGCATCGCCTTCGGCCCGAACGGCGCCGTGTACGTCGCCGAGCAGGGGCGCCATCGCATCCTGCTGCTCCAGCGCGTCGAAAACTGAGTCTGTTACGCCGTGCCGCCCACCGTTATGCTGGCGCCATGAATCTGGACGAACCGCGGCGCCGGCAGTATCTCGCGGCCATGGGTATTGAAACCTGGGAGCAGCGGACGCGGCGCGCCGCGCCCGCGGCAACGGCAGCCGTTCCCGCGGCTGACGTGCCGGTCACGTTGTCCGCGGATTTGGGGACGGACTGGCAGGTGTTGAAGGAGGCGGTGCGCGCTTGCACGAAGTGCGCGCTGCACAAGACGCGCACGCAGACGGTTTTCGGCGTCGGCAACCCGGCCGCTGCCTGGATGTTCATCGGCGAGGCCCCGGGTGCGGACGAGGACCGTCTGGGCGAGCCGTTCGTGGGCCGCGCCGGCCAGCTGTTGAACGCGATGTTGTTCGCGATCGGTTTGAAGCGCGAGGACGTGTACATAGCGAATGTCCTGAAATGCAGGCCTCCGGGCAACCGCGACCCGCAGCCGGAAGAGGTCGCGCAGTGCGAACCCTATCTCATCCGCCAGATTGAGCAGATAAAGCCCAGGCTCATCGTCGCGCTCGGCCGGCACGCCGCGCACAGCCTGCTCAAGACCGAGGTGCCGCTCGCGCGCCTGCGCGGCCAGCGGCTGAGCTATCACGGCACGCCGCTGATCGTTACCTACCATCCGGCCTATCTGCTGCGCAGCCCGACGGAAAAGCGCAAGGCCTGGGAGGATCTGGTGCTGGCCAAAAGCGTGCTGGGGGCGCCATGAGCGCGGTGGTTTCCGTCTCCGCGCCGCGGCTGCGGGCCATGTCCGCGGAAGATCTGCCGACCGTGCTCGCTATCGAGGAGGCGGCCTACGAATTTCCCTGGACGCTTGCCATCTTCCGCGATTGCCTGCGCGTGGGCTATATCTGCCATGTCTACGAGGGGCCGAACGGCATCATCGGTCATGGCGTCCTGTCGGTCGCGGCCGGCGAGTGCCACGTGCTGAACATCTGCATCCACCCGGACTACCAGCGCCGTGGTTTGGGGCGCGCCCTCGTGGAGTTCCTGCTCGACATCGCGCGCGCCAAGGGCGCGCGCGTGGCGCTGCTCGAGGTGCGGCCGTCCAATATCGCCGCCTACCGGCTCTATACCGGCCTCGGCTTCGATGAAATCGGGATACGCAAGAATTACTACCCGGCGGCGCGTGGGCGCGAGGATGCGATTCTGCTCGCGCGCGACCTCACGGTGTAGCCGGCGCGGTCAAATCCCCAGCCAGTCTAGCGTCCAGCCGGCGCCACCGAGCACCACCTCGGGATGATGGCGGTGCATGATTTCCTCCACGTCGAATACCTTCTGCTTCGGCACATCCACCATCAGCAGAATCTCGCCGTGCGCCAGCGCTCCGCGGAATTCGTCGAGGTGTGTGTTGGGCACGAGCAGGGCAAAGACTGCG
Organism: Acidiferrobacterales bacterium; assembly: GCA_919902095.1. The sequence goes on along the minus strand of CAKKQL010000018.1, from coordinate 2,067 downwards.
CCGGCGACGAAACTGGCGATCGCCACGGCAAGCGTCAGCACCGTGCCCGTAAGCGAGCCGAAGGCGAGCGCAACGACAAGCCCGAGCAGGGCGAGCGCAAACAGCGCCAGGTTCGCGCTCCAGAGCAGGCGCTCGAGATGCCAGACGGTATCGTGTTGCTGGCGCTCGGTAGCCAATGGCAGTTGCGTGAATGTCGCGCCCTTGCCGGGCAGGGCGTGCATGTGACGGCGCTCCACGCCGGCAGCCGCAAGGTCGGCAACGACCTGTAGCGTGTGCAGCTCGTCCGGAATCACAAAGTAAAGTCTGCGCAGCATATTCCCTCCTCAGGACGTTCCTGCGCGCTCGCGCCGAACGCCGTCAGTCAGGCCATACCATGCGCCCCAATCGCGCGCGATTCAACGCGACGAAATGTGCAGGAATGCGCGCGCACGGAAATGTCGCGCCGGATGTCGGTATATAACGGGTGGGGCATTAATGGGCACCGTGCTACCATGCGCCCCGTAATACGCGCGGGTTCTCGCCGGCGCAGGAACGATTCATGCACGACCTGACCTACGACGACCGCATCCAGCTCGCGCGCCTCATCGTGACCCTGCTCGACAGCTGGCAGGTGCCGGAAGCGGACCAGATTGCGTTGCTCGGCCTGCCACCGAATACGCCCACCGTGATCCTGCGGCGCTATTACGAAAACACGCCACTGCCGGACGAACCGCTGCTCAACGAACGCGTCGAGCATCTCATCGGCATCGCCGACGCGCTGCGCACGTCTTGGCCGCACAATGCCCACATGGGCGCCATCTGGATGAATCGGCCGACCGACCGCTTCGACGGCCGCACGCCGCTCAGCGTGTTGCTCGAGGACGGACTGCCGGGGTTTTTCGCCATCCGCACCCATCTCGACTGCGCCTACGACTGGGATATCAGCGGCTCCAAGGTGTCGTAGTTCGCCGCGGCGCTCCGGCTGGCGCCATTTCCGGCTTTGTTACCGCGGCTCGGGCCGGTAAGATGGAAACCATCCCAGTCCACCACAAACCGGAGAAAACACCATGCGGCGCATGTTATTGGCAGTCGTGGCCACTGGCGGGTTGGCCCTGTTTACGGCCACTGCCACCGCCCAGCAGTTCATCAACGTTCTCACCGGCGGCACCAGCGGCATCTACTATCCCATCGGGGTGGCGCTTTCCAATGTCTACGGTCCGGTGTTGCCGGAGTTCAAGGTTTCGGTGCAGGCCACCAAGGCCTCGGTCGAGAACCTCAATTTGCTACAGACCGGACGCGGCGAAGTGGCGCTGACGCTCGGCGACGCGCTGTCGCAGGCGTGGGCTGGTAACGAGGAAGCCGGGTTCAAGCAGCCGCTGACGAAGCTGCGCGGCATCAGCGCCATGTACAGCAATTACATCCAGATCGTCGCGCGCGCCGATGCCGGCATCAAATCGCTCAAGGACCTCAAGGGCAAGCGCATCTCCGTGGGCGCACCCAAGTCCGGCACCGAGCTCAATGCGCGCGCGGTGCTGGCCGCGGCCGGGATTCAATACAAGGATTTCGCCAAGGTCGAATACCTGCCGTACGCCGAATCGGTGGAGCTGCTCAAGAATCGCCAGATTGACGTGACGTTGCAATCCGCCGGCCTGGGTAATCCGGCGCTGCGCGATCTCGCCAGCTCCGTGGACATCGTGTTCGTGCCGGTGCCGGCGGACGTGATCAAGAAGATCGGCGACAAGGCGTATTTGTCCGCGACCATCCCGGCGGACACCTACAAGGGCCAGTCCGCGGCGGTGCCGACCACGTCCATCGTCAATTTTCTCGTGACCCACGAGGGCGTCAGCGCGGACACGGCCTACAAGATGACCAAGGCGATGTTCGAGAATCTAGACAAGCTCGTGGCCGCGCACGCCGCCGCCAAGGGCGTGAAGCTTGAGAACGCCGCCGCCTCCATGCCGATTCCGCTGCATCCCGGGGCCGAGAAGTATTACCGCGAGAAAGGCCTGATCAAGTAGGCCCGCGGTCGCCGGCGGGGAGGGGCGGTGAGCGCAGCGCGCGGGGAGATTCACGACACCACGCCGGTCG
>CAKKQL010000017.1 GCA_919902095.1 Acidiferrobacterales bacterium | reverse complement strand
GGCTGCAAGCATTCGCGCACCAAACCGCTGTGCGACGGCAGCCATAAAACCCTCTAGACCACCCGCGCCACCACGGGCCCGCGCAGACACGCGGTAACGCATCCTGAATCCGCATGATCCGCCCGACACGCATCGCCACTCCGGTCGCGCTCGGTGTGATGGCCGTGGCGCTGCTGCTGGTTGCCCTCCCCGGCTGGCTCGGTTGGCGGGCGGAAAAAACCTACCGCGCGTTGCTGGACGAGCTCGCGATAACGACCGGCGCGACTACTTCGGTGCGGCGCTACGACCGCGGCTGGTTGCACTCCGAGGCGGAATCCGTGATTCACCTGGGCACCACGGCGCTCGTCGTCCGGCTGCATCTCGATCACGGTCCGCTCGCGCTTGAAGGGTTCGCACCAATCATGGCGCGCGTGCGCGGCGAGTTGCAGCCGACCGAGTCGGCGGGTGCAGCAGCGGTTGCGCCGCTCACCCTCGAGGGCGCGACCGATCTGCGCGGCGCCACGCGCCTGACGCTCGCTTGGCCGGCGGGCCGGCTGCCGCTCGCCGCCGGCACGCTCGAATGGTTGCCGTGGCGCGGTCACATAGCGATTGAACCCGCGGCGCAGCGCCTGCAGATGCGGCTGGAGGCAGCGGCGATGCATTTCGCCGCTGCGGCCGGCGATAGCTGGCGACTCGAAGCGCCGCAGCTGCATGCCGACCTGCACGAGGGTGTCGGCGGCTTCCCGCTCGGAAATGTCACTGCGAGCGCCGCGCGGCTGGTGTATCCGCCGCACGCTGTCATTGACGGCGGCCGGGTGTCGGCGTCCGCGCGCCTGAACGGCGACGGTGTGACGCTCGCCTTCGGCGCGCGGCTCCGGTCGTGGAAACACGATGCCGGCAGCATCGGCCCCGGCGAGATCGCACTCGAGGCGCGACGGCTGGAGCCGGCGGCGCTGCTGCCGTTGCTGCGCGCCCTGCCGGCGTTGTTGCGGCCGGCGGAGGCCGCCACCGCGGCGGTAACGCTCACGCCCCTCGCCGCCCTGCTGGCGCGCAAGGCGCCGGAGGCTGAGATCGTGACGCTGCGGCTTCAGCATGCGTCCGGCGAACTCACCGGACGCGGGCGGCTGCGGTTCGACGGCCGCCGCCTGGGCGCCAACGTGGCGGCCGGACGACTGCTCACGGCGCTCGGCGGCGAGGCTGAACTCACGCTGCCCGCGAGCCTGGTGCGCGCTTGGCTCGCGCCGGAGACCGAGGGACACATTGCCGACAGCGACCTGTCGCAGCACCTCGCGGAGCACCCCTATGCGCGTCTGCTCGCACCGGTCGAAACCGGCTACCGGCTCACGGCGACGCTCAAGCACGGGCAACTGCTCATCAACGACAGGCCCTGGCAATGCACCGGGATGTTCGAGTGTCGCGAGCGGGCCGGAGCCCGAAGCGACCACGGGTCGCCGGCGGCGCTTGCCGGACCCTGAACGCCGCGCGTTATCGCTACTCTGCAAAAAAATCGGGCGCCGTGTGGCGCCCGAAGGGTTTACGACGGAGGGAGTGTAAGCCGGTTTACATGTTGTAGGCTTTCTCGCCGTGCTCGGCGACGTCCAGACCTTCGCGCTCGGCATCTTCCGAGACACGCAGACCCATGACGATGTCGATCAGTTTGAACAGCACGAAGGCAACGACCGCGGACCACACAAGTGCGGTACCAACCGCCCACAGCTGGCTGATGATTTGCGCCTTGGCGTCGAAGTCACCGACCGCGTTCTTGGCGTAATCCCATACGCCGGTGCCACCAAATTTCGGATTGACGAACACGCCGGTGAGGATGGCACCGACGATACCGCCGATGCAGTGGATGCCAAAGACATCGAGCGCATCGTCGTAGCCGAGCTTGCTCTTCAACCAGGCCACCGCCCACAGGCACAGGATGCCAGCCGCCGCGCCGATAACGAGCGCGCCGTAGATGCCGACGAAGCCGGCCGCCGGGGTGATGGCCACCAAACCGGCTACTGCGCCTGACACCGCACCGAGCATTGACGGCTTACCCTTAAGCAGCCACTCGACGAACATCCACGCCAAGGCCGCCACCGCGGTCGCGAACAGCGTGTTCACGAAAGCGATAACCGCGCTGCCGGTAGCCTCGAGGTTGGAGCCGGCGTTGAAGCCAAACCAGCCGACCCACAGCAAGCAGGCACCGACCATGGTCATGGTGAGCGAGTGCGGCGGCATTGCAGTCTTGGGGAACCCCAGACGCTTGCCGAGCACGAGCGCGCCCATCAGACCGGCGATGCCGGAGTTGATGTGCACCACGGTACCACCGGCAAAGTCGAGCGCGCCCTTGGCGAACAGGAAACCGGAGGGATCGCCGTAAGCCGATGGGCCGCCCCAGAACCACACCATGTGCGCGATCGGCAGGTACGACAAGGTGAACCACAACGCCGAGAACACCAGCACCGCCGAGAACTTGATACGCTCGGCGTAGGCGCCGGCAATCAGTGCCGTGGTGATGGCGGCGAACGTCAGCTGGAACATGGCGAACACCAGTTCCGGAATGGCGACGCCCTTGGAGAAGGTCTCGGCCATCGAGTCCGGTGTCATGCCACTGAAGAACGTTTTGCTGAGTCCACCGATATACGCGTTAAGTCCCGCCGCGCTGTTCGCGCTGAACGCCATGCTGTAGCCGTACGCCACCCACAGCACGGAGATCAAACAGAACACCACGAAGACATGCATCAACGTCGATAACATGTTCTTCGAGCGCACCAGACCGCCGTAGAACAACGCCAGACCAGGAATAGTCATCAGGATCACAAGTAGTGTCGAGACAATCATCCACGTGGTGTCAGCCTTGTTCACGGTCATCGCCGGCGCTGCCGGTGCCGCCGGTGCCGGTGCCACAGCCGGTGCATCGGCGGCAGCCACGGCTACGGGTGCTGCCGGCGCCGGCTCCGCGGAGGCCAGCATCGGCACCGCGACCAGCAGCATTGCGAACAATACTCCAGTTAAATTTTTCATTGTGAATCGCCTCATCATGGGTGTGCTCCCGTTAGAGCGCATCTTTGCCGGTTTCGCCGGTACGGATGCGGGTGACTTGTTCGAGATCGAACACGAAGATCTTGCCGTCGCCGATCTTGTCGGTACGCGCCGCCTTGACGATCGTCTCGATCACGCGATCGAGCATTTTCTCGTCGATCGCGACCTCGAGTTTCACCTTGGGCAGAAAATCCACGACGTATTCCGCTCCGCGGTAAAGCTCGGTGTGTCCCTTCTGGCGGCCGAATCCCTTGACCTCCGTGACGGTGATGCCCTGCACCCCGACCTCGGCGAGCGCATCGCGCACGTCGTCGAGCTTGAAGGGTTTGATAATGGCAGTAACGAATTTCATGTCTGGCTCCTTTTGTAAGGATGGCGCTAGAACACCCGGCTGATGCTCAGCACAGTCACGCCGCTACCCAGGTCGTGCGTCTTGCTGCTGTCCACAACCCCGGCGGTCTTGTCGTAGTACTTCGTGTTGTCGGCTTTGGAGTACGCCAGGCCCACGGTCCAGCCATCCTTGAACGCCTTGCTGATACCGATCTTGTAATCGGTATAGGAGGGGTCGGTCGCGCCGGCGGCGTTGGCGGTGGCGAGCTTGGTCTTCACGTCCTGGTCGCCGTAATGCAGTAACAGCGTGAAATCGTTCGGCAGCGGCACGTTGGCAGTCAGATCGAGGTAGGTTGAGCCGCTCGATCCCGAGGTATAGCCGGTCTTGGTGTTGGCACCAAAATAATCGCCAGTGGTGCTGGAAAGCTTGAGGCTCACCCACTTCCAGCTCACGCCGGCGTTGACTTCCTCGGTGTTATATTCCTGGTCGAGACCGGCGGGTACGGTGTTCTTGTAGTTCGCGCCCGGATAGTAGTAGCCGTAGTAACCCACGGTCCAACCCCAGTCGCCGGCAAGTTTGCCGTTGTAGCCGAGGTAATAATCGAT
>CAKKQL010000016.1 GCA_919902095.1 Acidiferrobacterales bacterium | reverse complement strand
GCACGCTCGAACTCACGGACGGCTTCGTCGTAAGCTCGGGCGACTATGAGCGCTATTTCATCCGCGACGGCAGGCGCTACCACCACATTCTTGACCCACGCAGCGGTTATCCCGCGGAAGGCCCGCAGCAGGTATCGCTGGCGGGGGTTGAGCTTGAGGCTCTCAACGGTCTGTCCCTGGCTGTGATGGTGCGTGGACTGGCGTGGGGGCGGGCGCTGTTTGAACAGCGGCCCGGTGTCGAGGCGCTGATTGTCGAGCGCGACGGGCAGGTGTGGGCCTCCGCGGGTCTGGCCGCGCACTATCGCTATGCCCCGGTCGCCCCCTGACCCGTTTCCGATGCTGGGACCGGCTTGACTTTGTTATTGCAAATGATAATAATTCTCAATACTAAACACGGGCAGCCCGTTCCGGGCTGCAGCAATGGGAGGAAATCTCATGATGTACAGGCATCCACGTATCGCCGTTATCGGCGCCGGTCTGGCCGCGCTCTTCGTTTTTGTGCCGGCCTGGGCCGTGGAATACCCCATCGGTACACCGCAGCAGCGCCACGGCATGGAGATCGCGGCGGTGTACCTGCAGCCGGTGCGCATGGAGCCGGAGGGGATGATGCGCAAGGCCGAGGAGTCGGACGTGCACATGGAGGCCGACATCAAGGCGCTCGCCAACAACCCGAACGGATTCGAGGAGGGCGCGTGGATACCTTACCTGCAGGTGAAATATGAGGTCGTCAAGCTCGGCGGCAACGGGAAGATCGCCGGCGAGTTCATGCCGATGGTGGCCAACGACGGGCCGCACTACGGCGACAACGTGAAGCTCGCTGGGCCGGGCAAGTACCGCGTTAAATACACCATCGCACCGCCGACGGCGCACGCGGGCGGTGCACACTTCGGCCGGCACACCGACCGCCTGACCGGCGTGCGTCCGTGGTTCAAGCCGTTCGAGGTGGAGTACGAGTTCACCTACGCCGGCATCGGCAAGAAGGGCGGGTACTGAGATGGCCTTGTCCCTTTACGCGGCCGCGCGCCGCAAATCGCTGGTGCTCGTTGTCGGCGCGGCGCTGGCCGGCACCGTGGCACCGGCACAGGCCCGCGAAGTCTCGATGGCGGACCTGATGCAGGAACTCAAGCGCCTATCGGCGCGCATCGAGAAGCTGGAGAAGCGCAATACCGAGATCGAAAAGGGGCTCGAAAGCGAACGTGTGAGCGAGCAGGAGCCCGAGATCGCCACGCGCCTCAAGGCCGTGGAGTTCCAGGCGCTCGGCATGCAGAAGCAGGCGCGCACGATCGAGGCGCTCGATGGCGTCACGACGAGCGTCGGGTTCACCACGGTCGCGCAGCATGCATCCGGCGGCGCCACGACCGCCAACCGCGGCCAGTCCGAGCTCAACTACCGCGCCGACGTGGCCGTCACTCTGCCAGCGGGCAACATCGGCAATGCCAAGGGCAAACTCTTCGGCCACGTTCGCATCGGCCAGGGTCGGGGCCTGGGCAGCCTGCGCACGTCCTACAGCGGTTCGAACGCCAGCGCGTTCCAGCTCGGCGGCGTGTCGCAGCCGGAGGACAGCGCGGTGATGCTGGCGCAGGCCTGGTACCAGGCGGATATCCCACTGCCGCTCGGCGGTTTCGCGCCGCGTTCGCGCGAGCACCTTGAGATCAATTTCGGCAAGCTCGATCCGTTCGCGTTCTTCGACCAGAACGCCGCGGCCAACGACGAGACGCGCCAGTTCCTCGCGAGCCCGTTCGTGCACAACGCGCTGCTCGACAACCCGATCGCGGCGAATATCGGCGCCAACGCCTATGGCTTTTCACCCGGCGTGCGCGTCGCCTACATCAATGAACAATCCAAGCCCGAAGGCTACGACCTCTCGCTCGGCGTCTTCGGCGCCGGCGGCGGGGCGAACTATGACGGTTCGTTCGGTTCGCCGTTTGTCATCGCCCAGTGGGGCAACAAACTGCGCTTCAACGGTCTCGAGGGCAACTATCGGTTCTACGCCTGGCGCAACGGCCGGGCGCCGACCTACGTGTCCGGCGAGACCCGCGCCCACCGCGGTTTCGGCGTGAGCGTCGACCAGCGTGTCGGCGACGCCACGACACTATTTGCGCGTTTCGGCACGGCTTCGGGCGAGAAGCTGCCGTTCGACCGCACGCTTGCGCTCGGCGCGGAGTTCGGCGGGAGCTATTGGGACCGCGGCGCCGACGCGCTGGGCTTGGGGTTGGCCTTCAACCGCACGAGCGCCGATTTCCGGCGCGACGCCGAGACGCTGGACGCCGATGCCAATGGCAACGCCGACTACGGCTGGGCCGCGGACGGCTACGAGAAGGCGTTTGAAATCTACTACCGCTACCGGCTGGCGAAGCAGTTCGAGATCAGCCCCGATGTGCAGTTGATCGCACAGCCGGCGGGCAACCGCGGTGTGTCGATGATGAAGATCTTCGGTCTGCGCGCGCAGCTTACGTTCTGACGCGGCCCACCGACACTGAGCAAAAACAGGAGGCGCCATGTTCATCCTCACCCGGAGTTCCGAGACAGGGTCCTTTTGCACCGTGAGCGCGGCCGTCTGGATGGCGGCGGTGTTGAGCGTGACGTCGCCGGCGGCCGTTGCAGACGAGCTGCTCGTCGTGCCACTCACCGCCAAGAACGGACGCTTCTACCCGGAGACCCTCGAGGTCCCCGCCGGGCGGCGGTTCAAGATCGAGATCCGGAACGAAGGTCCCGGGCCGGAGGAGTTCGAGAGCCCCGAGCTTCGCAAGGAAACGGTGCTCGCGCCCGGCGTCACGCGCGCCGTGGTGTTCGCGCCGCTCAAGCCCGGAACCTACAAGTTCTTCGGCGAGTTCCATCCGGACACGGCCCAGGGCCGGATCGTCGTCAAGTAACGAGGCCACCGTGGCGAACGCGCTTTTCATCGTCTGGCGGGAAAGCATCGAAGCGATGCTGGTGATCGGCATCCTACACGCCTGGCTGCGCCACCGTGAGGACGCCGCGCGCGGCATGCGCTGGCTCTGGAGCGGTGTTGCCGCGGGATTGCTCGTCGCCGTGGGGCTCGCGGCCGCCATGCTCGGCATGCAGTCGCTGCTGGACGGCGAGGCGTTCGAGTATTTCGAGGTCGGCATGGTGTTTGTCGCCTCCCTGCTCATCACGCAGATGGTGCTGTGGATGCACCGCCGTGGGCGCGGCCTCAAGCGCGAGATCGAGTCGGGCGCGGCGCGCGCCGCGGAAAACGCCAACTGGTTCGGGATGCTCCTGCTCGCGGCGCTCGCCGTCGGACGCGAGGGCGCCGAGACCGTGATCTTCCTCTACGGCTCGCTGTTCGGGCAGCGGGGCACGGCGCTCGCGGGCTTCGGCCTCGCCGCGTTCGCCGGTTTCGCGCTCGCGGCGGCGACCTTCTGGTTGATCCAGCGCGGCAGCCGCTGGCTCTCCTGGCGCGTGTTCTTTCGCATGAGCGAGATCGCGCTGCTGCTGCTCGCCTCGGCGCTGCTCGTGAGCGGAATCGAGAGGCTCATCGGTTTCGGCGTGCTGCCGGCACTCGTGGACCCGCTGTGGGACAGCGCCTGGCTGCTCGACGGCAACTCCGCGCTCGGCGGGGTTATGGCGGCGCTCACCGGTTATCGCGCCCAGCCGGCGCTGCTCACGGTGCTGGCGTACGGCGGCTACTGGGCGATCGCGTTGTGGCTGCGGCGCACGCCGGCCATGCGCGTCGCCTGATTCGTTATGGAACAGGTCATCACGTTCGTGCCCCAAACGCCCGCCGGCTGGCTGCCGCGCCTCGGCGACGCCATGCGACGCCACCGCGGCCTCATCCAGGGCGTCCAATGGACGGTGGTGGCGTTCTATCTCATGCTGCTGGTGGTGCCGGCGCTGCGGCCACTGCCAGCGGACGAGGCGCGCATCTACAACGACCTCACGCGCCTGGCGCAGTTCGTGTTCTGGGGTGTGTGGTGGCCGTTCGTCATGCTCTCGATGATGCTGCTCGGGCGCGTGTGGTGCGGCGTGTTCTGCCCCGAGGGTGCGCTCACCGAGTTCGCCAGCCGCCACGGCTTGGGACGCGCTATTCCACGCTGGCTGCGCTGGGGCGGCTGGCCGTTCGTGGCCTTCACCATGACCACGGTCTACGGCCAGCTCGTGAGCGTGTACGAATACCCCAAGGCCGCGCTGCTCGTGCTCGGCGGCTCGACGGTGGCGGCGGTCGGCGTAGGGTTCGTCTACGGACGCGGCAAGCGCGTGTGGTGCCGTTATCTATGTCCGGCGAATGGCGTCTTTCGCCTGCTCGCGCGCCTGGCGCCGGTGCACTATCGCACCAACGCCGAGGCGTGGCGCCGCGCGCCGCGCCAGCCCGCGGTGAACTGCGCACCGCTCGTGGACCTGCGCCACCTGTCATCCGCCGCCGACTGCCATTTTTGCGGTCGCTGCAGCAGCTACCGCGGCGCGGTGCGGCTCGCGGCGCGCTCGCCGAACGCCGAGGTGCTGGCGCTCGCGGCTGACAAGGCCTCGCGCTGGGAGGTGCTGTTGCTCGTCTACGGCGTGCTTGGCATCGCCGTGGGCGCGTTCCAGTGGAGCGCCAGTCCCTGGTTCGTGGCGTTCAAGCAGACACTGGCCACTTGGCTGCTCGACCATGAATACGCCGCGCTGCTATCGGACGGCGCGCCGTGGTGGCTGCTCACCCACTACCCCGAGGCAAACGACGTATTCACCTGGCTCGACGGTATGCTGATCCTCGGCTACATCGGCGCCACGGCGTTCGCGCTCGGCAGCGCCGTGTTGCTGGCACTGTGGGGCGCGCAGCGTCTGCTGGAGCGGCCCGGGCTGATGTGGCCGCTGGCGTACAGTCTGATTCCGCTGGCCGGCATCGGTGTGTTTCTTGGTCTGAGTACGCTGACCGTGGCACATCTGCGCGCGGAGGGGCTGGCCCTAGCGTGGGTGCCGGTGGCGCGCGCGGTGTTACTTGCGATCGCTGTCGGTTGGAGCAGTTGGTTGCTCTGGCGGCGCATCGCTGCGGTGCACGTGGCGTCCCTCGGCCACCGGCTTGCGGCCTGGTCGGCGGCGATGACCGGCGCCCTGCCGGTGCTCGGTGCCTGGGCGCTGCTGTTTTTCGTCTGGTAAACACACGACCGAATCTCTCGGACTAGCCGCCCGCTGGACGAGCGGAGAGAATATCCCACAACGACATTGCTGACTTTCAGGAGACATCATCATGAAGCCTTATTTCAGAACTCTCGGTGCCATTCTCGGTGCACTGACCCTGACCGTTTCCGCCGCCCGTGCTGCTGACGAGCTGGTGATCTACTCGGCGCGCAACGAACAGCTCATCAAGCCGCTGTTCGACGCCTA
>CAKKQL010000015.1 GCA_919902095.1 Acidiferrobacterales bacterium | reverse complement strand
GGCAGCGCGCCCGAGACGCGATCCAGTTCCCGCCCCTGCCGAAACAGAATCAACGTCGGAATGCCGCGGATACCGTAGGGAGCGGCCAGTTGCGGATGGTCTTCGGTATTGAGCTTGGCGAGGCGCAGGCGCCCGTCGTAGCGTACGGCGGCCGCGGCAAACACTGGCGCCATCGTCCGGCACGGCCCGCACCACGGCGCCCAGAAATCCACCAGCACCGGCAAATCGTTGCGCGCCAGGTGGCGCTTGACGTTTTCCGGCGTGAGTTCGATCACCTTGCCGGGAAATAGCGACAGATGGCACTGGCCGCAGTTGGGCCGATCCTGGATGCGCGCATGCGGCAAGCGGTTGGTGGCGGCGCAATGCGGGCAGACGACATGCAACGAATCTGACACGACTTTCCCCTTTGACAAAGGACAGGTGCCGGGTTTTATGGGGACAGCAAAGATAAATTTCCAGCGAATCGGATCCGACGCGCTGAAACAGCGCTACTTGTCCCGCGCGGGCAACTCGGGCGCCGGGGCCACCCCCGCGCCGGCATAGCGGATCGTGAGAATGCCGCCGAGGCACACGAGCAGCGCGCCGCTGAGCGAATACAGGTCCAGCACCTCGCCCCAGAGCAACCAACCGGCCACAGCGGCGAACACCACAGTTGAATAGGAGAACGGCCCGACCTGCGCCGCCGGCGCGTGCGAATAGGCGCGCGTCAGCAACAATTGGCCGAGGCTCGCGATAACACCCATGGCGATGAGCAGCAGCCACAGCGAGGCATCGGGCATCTGCCAGCGCAGCGGCAGCGGCACCGCTGCCACCACAGTCGAGACCAGACTGAAATAAAACACGATGCGCCACACCGGCTCGGTGCGCGTGAGCCGGCGAACGCCGGTGACGGCCAGCGCTGCGAGCACGCCCGAGGCGAGCCCGATGAGCGCCACCGACGTGAACAGCGCCTGCCCGGGCTTGAGGATGAACAGCACGCCGAGAAACCCGATGCCGATGCCGGCCCAGAGCTTCGGCGGGATGCGCTCGCGCAACCACAGCGCGGCAATGAACGGCACGAACAACGGTGTCGTGTAGTTGAGCAGCACCGCCTCGGCCAGCGGCAGGTAGGCAACGGCGTAGAAATAGCAGTACATCGCCGCCACGCCCGCCAGTCCGCGTATCAGGTGCCCGCGGAAGTGCCGCGTTTTGAGGTTCGCGAAACCGCGGTGCCATACCAGCGGCAACAGCGCCACCAGCCCGAGAAAGCTGCGAAAAAACACCACCATCTCGTTCGGCAACGACTCCGAGAGCACGCGCACACAGGCGCCGACCACGGCGAACAGCAGGCCGGCACCGAGCATATTGACCGCGCCGCGCTTGAGATCGTCGCCGCGCATTCTTATGCCTCGTAGCGCAACGCGAACTCGCGCGCGTCGGGATGAAGGTACACTTGACGCGCGAGCCAGGCATCGGGATGCCGGCGCAAGTGGCGTTGCAACAACACCACCGGCGCCGCAAGTGGACACCTTCCGGCCCGGTAGCTCCCGATGGCCACGCGCAGCGCAGCGCGCGCCCGGCCATCAAGCCTGTCCTTGAGACGAACGGCCGCGTGCGTCAGGACGCCGGCCTGCCGTGCGCACGACGCGGGGCGCGCCAGCGCCGCCATGAAGGCCTGTGCATAGTCCCGGGCGATACGCCGGATGTTTTGCTTGTCAGCACGCACGATCAGGCGGCCGAGGGCGCGCCAACGCGCCTTGCCGTGCGCGAGCAGGCTCAGTTCGTGCGCCGCGTGGAACGCCGCCAGCCGAGCCGGCGTGAGGTCTTGCGCCTCCAATGCCTGCCAGCGGCGCCAGGCGAATACACGTTCGAGAAAGTTGTCGCGCAGGCCGATTTCGCCCAGCCGGCCCTCTTCCTCCACCGGCAGTAGCGGTCGCGCCGCCATGAAGGCGGCGGCATAGATGCCCCGACTGCGCTTCACGCGGCCGTGACCGGCAAAGACTTTCACGCTCTCCATGCCGCAGCTCGGGCTGCGGCTCTTGAGGATGTAGCCGCTGATGTTATCGAGCGCGCGCGCCTGGTTGCGGCCGTACGTGGCGAGTTTTTTCGTAACGTCGAGCCCGGGATTCACCACACCGACCGCATGCGGCGACCGGGTACTGCCGACCAGCCGGATCGGTGGGCGCGGCACCCCGAGGCCGATGGCGACCTCGGGACACACCGGCAGGAACTCGAAATATTTCCCGAGCGTGCCGACGATGAAGCGGTCGCGCTTGTCGGTGCCGTCGTAGCGCACCTTCTGTCCGAGCAGACAGCCCGAAATGCCGAGACGAATCGGTGGGGGCGACTTCATCCGGCGATTGTGGAGCAGCCGCCGGAACGGCTCAAGCGTGTCAGCGCTAAAAGCGGAACGTCACTCCGCCGAGCCAGGTGAAGTCGGTCTCGGGCGGCGTCAGGCCCCACTTGGCGCCGAGATCGACGTCGAGATTCTTGCGCAGGTTGTAGACGGCGCCGAGGATGAAAAACTCGGTATTGAGGCTCGAGGTTTTGCTCGTGGGCGTGTCGGTGCCGTAGTCGGCCACCAGTTTCAGGTCCTCGCCCAGCTTGCGGCCGGCGGCGACGGAGATATGCCGCTGACTTTCGTGCTGATCGAGTGTATTCCGGTTCCAGATGTGGCCGAGATGCAGGTGATACTCCCACGGCGCGGCGTCGTAGCTCGTAATGAGATACAGGCTGCGCGTGGATTTGCCGGTGCCGAGATTTTTCGTTTCGTCGCCCGTCGGCAAGGTAAGACCCGGCTTGAGCGCGAAACTCAGGTTGTCCTTTTCATAAAACCGCCACTTGATGTCGAGGCCGACATCGGCCCTGCCCTGCTCCACCGTGCGGCTGCCGTCCGCGGCCTCGCTGCTGATACGCCGGTGCGGCAGCGTCAGTAACACGTCGGCGTTGTCGAGGAATCCGTAGGTCAATACCGCGTTCGTGCGCACGGTGGTTTCGCGCACGCCGTCCTCTTCCTCGTACGCATGCTCGGTGGTGAGTTCGAGTTGGGAATTGCCCCGGCCCTGGGTGCCGGTGTCCTCGGTGATGAACGGGTGGGCGGCGAGCAGCGGCGCGGGCCGAAACGTACCGACCGCCAAAAAAGCCGCAGCCACGAAGCGGACGGCATAGCGTCCAATGGCACTCGAATGCACGAGAATCTCCCCCTAATTTTTGGGTCGAACTTTCAATCGATGTCGAGCAAGCTATCTGTTACATCATGCTTTACCGATGTCATAAATAAATCGGATAAATCATCTCGTCCAAGTCTTAATGTTTATCCGTTCCATAGGGAATTCCTATATTTTTTCCATTAGCTATTCGTTTTATATATAAATATAGATTTAGCCACGTCAATCGGTGGGTAAATTCGATCAGGCGGCTCTCCTCGATTCTCCGCCTTCGACTTCGTGGCAACGCCATCTCTGAACCGCTGTCCTTCGTAAACCGTTTGGCAACCCGGAAGCGTTGGGCTTGTGTCAATATTGCTTGGCGATGGTGAGTGGCTTCCAGATCACGGCCTCTGTGTTCTCGACCTTCTTGAGGCGCCGCAGAATTTTCTCTTCGGGATAACGGAAATTAACCCTGCCGAAAAACCCGAGCGTTTATTAACCTATAATTAATACGGCAACGGTACGCCACCGTCTCCACCGCACACGATTCCAACAACAGGATTCCTCCTCGATGAATGCGCTTCCCACTCGCTCCGGCCACCGGACCTTCGTGTGGCCATGCCTGGTCATGCTCGCGCTGGCGCTCGCTGCCCTTGCCACGCCGGCCAGCGCCGCTCCCATGAGGGACACGCGCCCGAGCGATGCCTTCCGCATGCTCGCGCGTGAAATCAAGAACGACATGCAGGCGGGCGACTATATCAAGGCGGAAAACGGAGCACGGCGACTCTATAGCCAATATGCCGAGAGCGGCAACGGCATCGAATCCGCCACCTCCACCACGTTGCTCGGACGCGTGCTGCGGGAACAGGGCAAGTACGCCGAGGCAGAAACGCTTCTGCGCCAGGCGTTGGCACGGCGGGACAAGCTGCTGGGGGAAACCCACGACCAAACCATCGGCAACCGGTTCTTGCTCGCCAAGACGCTCATTCCGCAAGGCAAGTACGCCGAGGCCGATGAGGCGCTCAAACGCGCGCTGGATGCCCAGCGCAAAGTCGGCCGCCGGGGCAGCACCGAAGAACTGCGGATCATCAACCTCCTTGGGCTCGTACAGCTTCAGCTTGGCCGTTACACCGAGGCCGAAACCCTGCTCAAACAGGCGCTGGCAGATACCCGCGATCTGGACGATACAAAGGGACTACAGGTGCGCACCGGCACGATGTATATCCTGGCGCGCACCCTGAACACCGAAAAGAAATTTCCTGAGGCGGAAAAATACGCGCGTGACGCCGTCGCGTTGCGCGAGCGCCTGGGCGGTGCGGAAACCGCCGAAGTCGCCAAGGCCCAGTTGGTGCTCGGGCGAGCGCTCATCGGCCAAAACAAGCTCACCGAGGCCGAGACGCTGCTGCGGCGCGCCCTGACCGTCAGCGAAAAAACGCTCGGAACGGACCACAACGAAACCGCCAAGATCGTGGCGTCGCTCGCCTACCTTGCCGGCCAGCGCGGACAAACTGCGGACGCCGGCAATTACCTGAAACGCGCCGCGGACAGCGCCCGGCGCGCAAACGTCCCGGCCCAGCTGGCGCACAGCGCACGCGCCTACGCCCGCTTCCTCATCAAGCAGGGCCGCGCGCGCGAGGCCTTGCCCTGGTACCGCGAGGCGCTCGACGCCGTGGACCGCCTCTTTGCCAACACCCGCGGGCTGGACGAGGGCGTGCGCGAAGGCTTCATCGCCCAATACACCAACTATTACCAGGAAATGACCGAGCTGCTGCTGCGGCTGCACGAGCGCGACACGACGCGCGGCCACGACCGCGAGGCGCTCGCGGTGGTATCGCGTACCCAGTCGCGCCTGTTCACCGAACTGCTGCGCCAGGCGGACGTCGGCCGATTTTCCGCCGATCCCACGTTTCTGGAATTGAAGCGCGGCCGCGAATCGCTGCAGGAACGGGTCAACCTGCTGTATGCCCAGCGCTACAGCAAGGAGGGCCGGGAGGCCGATTTTCCGGCGCGCGGTGCCGGATCGGAGACCCTCAACGGTGACGGGGAAGACGCGACATCCAAGGAAGTCGCATCCCGGCCAATACTGCTGGCCCAGCAGGAGTTGGCTACGGTGGAAGAGCGCCTGTGGAAGGAGTACCCGCGCTTCATGGAGTTGACCCAGCCGAAACCGGTCACGGTCGAGGCCCTGCAACAGCGGCTGCTGCGCCCGGGCGAGGCGCTGCTGACCTACGCGCTGCTCAAGGACAAGACCGCGATCTTTGCCGTCACGCGCACCGATTTCCGCCTGACGGTGGTACCGCAATCGCGCGACCAGGTCGCCGCCGCCATCCGCGCCGTGCGCCGGCGCATGGAGCAGGTGGCCACGAC
>CAKKQL010000014.1 GCA_919902095.1 Acidiferrobacterales bacterium | reverse complement strand
TGACCGACGGCCAGGGCCGCACCGTGGACTTCCGCAACACCGTCATCGTCATGACTTCGAACCTCGGCTCGCAGGTCATCCAGGAGCTGGCGGGCGAGGAGAATTACGACCGCATGAAGGCGGCGGTGATGGAAACCGTCGGCCGCCACTTCCGGCCCGAGTTCGTCAACCGCATCGACGACATCGTGGTGTTCCATCCGCTCGGACGCGAGCAGTTGCGCCACATCGCGGCATTGCAGGTGCAGTACCTGCGCGAGCGCCTGCAGGCGCGCGACCTCGACCTTGAACTGACGCCCAAGGCGCTGGACCGGATTGCCGAGGTCGGCTTCGATCCGGTGTTCGGCGCCCGCCCGCTGCGGCGCGCGGTACAGCAGCAGATCGAAAACCCGTTGGCGCAGGAAATTCTCGCCGGCAAGTTCGGCCCGCGCGACGTCATCGTGGTGGACGTCGTGCAGGACACGCTCAGCTTCGGTCGCCGCGGCGAGACCGCCCGCGATGTACAGGGAAGTACAAGTGTCGCGGAAGGCAGGATGCCGGGAGCGACCAAGGCCAAAATCGCGAACTGAACTTTTTCGTGTCGTTACTGCCTATATTTAGATGGTCAGTGAAACACTTGAATGGACAGGATTTTGACGTGCACCATCCCTGGCGCCCGCCCTGCGGGCGGCCTGCGGCCGCCCAATTCTGTTCCAGACAGAATTGTCAGGATTAGAACCAAAAGCGCACCGGAGTTCGCCTTAAATCCTGTCAATTCATCTTTGCCCTTGTCGTTAATCTTTCCATTTCATTCTTTCGTGCGAAAATATCCAGTATTCAACTGTCGGTTAAGGTCTTCGGGAGAATTTGCATGAGTTTTGATCGTCGCTCATTCCGGCTGGGCATCCTGGCCGGGGTGTTCCTGTTCCTCGGCCTGATCGCCGGCATCGTGCTGAGCTCGGGGTTCGGCTGGTTGCCGGCGGCCGAGAGCCAGGAGCCGGCGGTGCGCGCGCCGCTGGCGCCGGGCACGGCGCCCAATTTCGTCGCGGTGGTGAAGGCCGTCACGCCGGCGGTGGTCAACATCTCGACCACGCGCACGGTGCGTTCGTCGGGCGCCGACATCTCGCCGCTCATGGACGATCCGTTGTTCCGCCAGTTCTTCGGCGAGGAGTTCTTCCGCCGCTTCCAAGTTCCGCGCGAGCGGCGCGAAAACAGTCTCGGCTCCGGCGTCATCGTGTCGGCCGACGGCTATATCGTCACCAACAACCACGTCGTCGCCAAGGCCGATGAGATCAAGGTGCTGCTCAACGACAAGCGCGAGTTCACCGGCAAGGTCGTCGGCACCGATCCCAAGACCGACCTTGCGGTCATCAAAATCAGCGCCAAGAATCTGCCGACGGTCCCCTGGGGCGACTCCGACAAGCTCGAGGTCGGCGAATACGTGCTCGCCATCGGCAATCCCTTCGGCCTCAACCAGACCGTGACCATGGGTATCGTCAGCGCGGTCGGGCGCGCCGACGTCGGCATCGCCGACTACGAGGACTTCATCCAGACCGACGCCGCCATCAATCCCGGCAACTCCGGCGGCGCCATGGTGAACGCCAACGGCGAGCTGGTCGGCATCAACACCGCGATTTTTTCGCGCAGCGGCGGCTACATGGGCATCGGCTTCGCGGTGCCGGCCAACATGACGCGCACGGTGATGGGCAGCCTCGTCAAGAGCGGCAAGGTCGTGCGCGGCTGGCTCGGCGTGTCGATCCAGCCGGTGACGCCGGAACTCGCCAAGCAGTTCGGGCTGAAGGAAGCCAAGGGCGCGCTCGTGAGCGAGGTCATGGAAAACAGCCCGGCGGCCAAAGGTGGCTTGCAGAGCGGCGACATCATCACCGCGCTCGACGGCAAACCGGTCGATGGCCCGAGCATGCTGCGCAACCTCGTCGCCCAGACCGCCATCGGCAAATCCGTGAAACTGGACCTGCTGCGTGCGCACAAGATGATCAGCGTCGCCGTGACCGTCGCCGAACAGCCCAAGGAAGTGGCCGAGCCCGAGGAGGAAGCGGCGGAAGGCGCGGCCAAGGGCGGCGCGCTCGCCGGCGTCGAAGTGCGCGCGCTCACGCCGGAGATCCTGCGCCAGTTGGGGCTGCCGCCGGGCAGCAGCGGTGTGATCGTGAGCGGCGTGGCGTCTGCCAGCCCGGCCGAAAACGCCGGCCTGCAGCCGGGGGACGTCATTACCGAGATCAATCGCCAGCGGGTGGCCAGCCTGGCCGACTTCAAGCGCCTGACGGCCAAGCTCGGCAAGAAGCAGAACGTTCTGCTGTACGTCAACCGCCAGGGCCGCAAGCTGTTCATTGCCGTCAAGCCCTGACGCGCGGCATCCATCCACCCACGGAGGTTCCCATGCGTACTCATCGACTGCTCGTGCTGCTGGCGCTGACTGCGTTGCTCGCGGCTTGCAGTACCGTGCGGATTGGCAGCGACTTTGACCTCAAGGCCTTCGAGGCGCGCGTGCAGCGCGGTGTCACCACCCCGGTGCAGGTGCGCGAATGGCTTGGTGCGCCGAACGGCAGCGGCGTGAGCGTGCAGACCGACGGCGAGCGTCTTGACGAGTGGTCGTATTATTACGGTGAAGGCCAGCTCGCTGGCGGCGATGTCCGCCTCAAGTTATTGCAGATCAAGTTCGATAAAACCGGCACCGTCCGCAGTTACAGCTGGTCGGGCGGGAAATAACCGTTCCCGGCGCGCGATTGTGCCGGCCGGTGCAAGCGAGTAGTTTTAGGCGCAGGCCCACGGCGGGCGGCTACCCCGGTTGCTCCCGACGCCGGCCATTCGCAGCGAGGCTATGTCCCAGTTTCTTACAATGTCGCGGGCGGCGCGTCTCGTGGGCGCCACGCGCGGCGCGTTGCAGAAGAAAATCAAGGCCGGCGAACTGGTCACCTTCGAGGGCCGGGTGGCGGCCGCGGATTTGCAACGGCTGTTTCCGAACACCCGCGTCGCGGAGGACAGCGCGCTCGAGCGTTACGCACTTATCAAGGATGGCGCGTATACCCGGCGTCTGCGCGAGCGCATCCTGCCGGACCCCGAGGTGCTGGGTGCACGCCTGGCGCAGATCAGCCGCGATCTCGCCGGCGCCCGCGGCCTGGTCGAGCAATACCAACTGCTGCTGGCGCGGCTGGAGCACAAGTTTGACGAACTGGAACAGGCGGGCAGCCGTGAACCGGCCGCCGCGGCGACCGCGCTGCGCCGCTGGCTGCGGCAGGAACTGGAACAGGGTCTGCAACGCGCCGGCAAGACCGCGCCGTTCGTGGTCGAAGACAATGTCCTGCGCATCATGACCGCACACGTACGCCTGCTACCGAGCCAGCACGAGTTCTTCGTCGAGGGCAACGACACCGTCCTCGAGGCCGCGCTGCGTTCGGGGCTGGCGCTCAACTACGGTTGCAGCGGCGGCAACTGCGGCCTGTGCAAGGCCAAGGTGCTTTCGGGCCAGGTGCGGAAGACGCGTCCGCACGATTACGTCCTGACCGACGGTGAGAAGGCCGCGGGCTACACGCTGCTGTGCTGCCACACCGCCGTCACCGACCTCGTGGTCGAGGCCGCGGAGGCGGCCGGCGCGCGCGACATTCCGCTGCAAACCATCACCACGCGGGTGAAGCTGGTCGAGCCGCTCGCCGCGGACATGCGCCTGCTGCACTTGCAGACGCCGCGCACCAACCGCCTGCGCTTTCTCGCCGGCCAGCACGTGACGCTGCGCGCCGGCGACGGTCTCGAGGCCGAGTTGCCGGTCGCGAGCTGCCCGTGCGACGACCGCAACCTGCAATTCCACGTGCGCCTCACGCCCGGCGACCGGTTCGCCGAGCACGTGTTCCACAAGCTGCGGGTGTCGGACGCCGTGACCGTCACCGGGCCCCGCGGCGAGTTCGTGCTGCACGACGGCGCGCCGCGCTCGCTGCTCTTCCTCGCGTGCGACACCGGCTTCGCGCCGGTCAAGAGCTTGATCGAGCACGCGATGTCGCTCGAAGCGGCCGAGACGATCCATCTTTACTGGATCGCCTGCGGCGACGGCGGGCACTACATGCAGAACCTGTGCCGCTCGTGGGCCGACGCGCTCGACAATTTTTCCTACACCCCGCTCACGGCCGAAGGGCCGGGCAGCGCGGAAGATCGCATCGCGCGCGTGCTGGCGCGCGTGACCGCGGACCATCCCGATCTGGCCGAGTTCGACGTCTATGCCGCCGGTTCGATGGCGCTCATGGGCGCGGCGCAGAAAGTGTTGGTGGCGGCCGGGTTGCCGCCGGAGCAGTTGTTCGTCGGCTACGCGCGCTGATTCGCGCGTTCACGATGGCCGGTGGACCTCAGCCGGCGGGGCGGACGTCGATCTTGATGTGGCTCAGTTTGTAATACAGCGTGCGCAGGTTGCGGATCGGCCACCAGTCGTACAGGAAAATCTGGAGCGGGCGCCACATCGCCACCCAGCCGCTGATGAGCAACCCTTCCTGCAGAATTTCGTAGAGCGTGCCCTGGCCGAGCGTGGCGACCAGCTCGCGCGCGCTCAGGCAGGTGGCGAGGAACAGCAGGCCGATGATCAGGCTCGCGCGCCCCTGGCGCAGCTTGATGCGCAGCTCGGCGTCGGCGATCTGGGTCTTGTAGTCGAAGTAGTTGTGGATGGCGTGCGCCGTCGATTCCTCCGTGTCCGGGCGGATGGCGTTTGCCGGCAGGTAAATCGCCAGCCGCAGGGAGGTCTTGAGCGGAAACTCGCGCGCCGTGTCGACGATGTAGGCCTCGGCGTCGTCGTCCAGGTCCTTTTCGAGGAACGGCGAGGGATCGAGCGAGTTGAACAGCTGCATCAGGTCGTTGAGCTTGATCTCAATGAGCAGGCTTTCGCCATGCCGGCGGTAGCGCGAGCTGAGGTCTTTCATGCCGTTTTTTCCCGATACCAGGCGCGATGACCCGAATGGTAGTGGTTGCAATGCGGTATCGCCAGTGTTTTGATATTCGCGCCTGCCGAATCCCATGAACATCGTCTTCCTCGACCGTTCCACCTTCGCCCCCGCGGTGCGCTTCCCGACCGATGCGTTCGGCGACTGCCGCTGGCAGGATTATCCTTCCACGCGGCCTGAGGAAGTAGCGGCGCGCATACGCGCCGCTGACATCGTGCTGACCAACAAGGTTCGTCTTACGGGCGACCATATTGCGGCAGCGCCGCGGCTGCGGCTGGTGGCGGCGACGGCCACCGGTGTGGACAACATCGACACCGACGCCGCGCGTGAGTGCGGCATCGGTGTGTGCAACGTGCGCGGTTACGCCGTGCGCACGGTGCCGGAACATGTGTTCGCACTGATGCTGGCGCTGCGTCGCAGCCTGCCGGCCTACCGCGAGGACGTCCGCGCCGGCCGCTGGTCGCAGGCCGGCATCTTCTGCCTGCTGACGCAGCCGATCCGCGACCTCGCCGGCAGCACGCTCGGCATCGTCGGCGGCGGCTCGCTGGGCGAGGTGGTGGCGCGCCTCGGGCGCGCATTCGAGATGCGCGTACTGGTATCGGAACGTCGCGGCGCGGCCACGGTGCGTCCGGGGCGCACGGCGTTCGAGCAGGTGCTGACCGAAAGCGATGCACTCACGCTGCATCTGCCGTTAACGCCCGAGACCCGCCATTTGATCGGTGCGCCCGAGTTGGCGCGCATGAAACCGGGCGCGATCCTCATCAACACCGCGCGCGGCGCGCTCGTGGATGTTGTGGCACTGGTCGAATCGTTGCAACGTGGCCATCTCGGCGGCGCCGGCATCGACGTGCTGGAGGTTGAGCCGCCGCCACCGGACCACCCGCTGTTGTGGGCGGATTTGCCGAACCTCATCGTCACACCACACGTCGCCTGGGCCAGCCTCGAAGCGCAGCAACGCCTGGCCGACGAGGTCATGGCCAATATCGTGGCGTTCGTGCGCGGCGAGTCCCGTAATCGAATCGTTTAAAATTTCACAGGATTAACAGGATTTTTCAGGATTAACAGGATTAAATCTTTTCAAGAATAAAGACGCCTAGGGAAGCTCAGATTAAGTATGATTGTTTTCCGCAAAGACGCAGAAGCGGCACAAGGATGTGCCGGCTGCGGACCTAAGGACGGAAAGGACGCAAAGAAAAGCACCGGATAATCAACAGAAAAATCTTTGCGTTCTCTGCGCCTCTGCGGCGAAAACTTCTTATTCAGAGGTTCTAGGTTTTAATCCTGTAAATCCTGAAAAATCCTGTTAATCCTGTGAATTCCTGATGTTTGCCCTGCCCATTGAAGAAGCCCTCCCGCGGCTGCGCGCGGCGCTGGCGGCGCATTCGGCCGTGGTGCTGCAGGCGCCGCCGGGCGCGGGCAAGACCACGCTGGTGCCGCTGGCGCTGCTCGATGCGCCGTGGCTCGCCGGGCGCACGATCCTGATGCTCGAACCGCGGCGGCTGGCGGCGCGCGCCGCGGCCGCGCGCATGAGCGTGTTGCGGAATGAAGCCGTCGGCGAAACTATCGGTTACCGCATCCGCTTCGATACCAAAATATCGGCCCGGACACGTATCGAGGTGCTGACCGAGGGCATTCTCACGCGCCGGCTCCAGTCCGATGCCGCGCTCGAAGGCGTGGGGCTGGTGATCTTCGACGAGTTTCACGAGCGCCACCTGCACGCCGACCTGGCGCTGGCGCTTACGCTCGACAGCCAGCACCATTTGCGGCCGGACCTGAAAGTGCTGGTCATGTCCGCCACACTCGACGGCGCTGCGGTGTCGAGGTTGCTCGGCGATGCACAGGGACGCGCGAGTGTCGCGAAAGGCGGGATGCCGGGAGCGACCGGCGCGCCGGTGGTCACGAGTGAAGGCCGCAGTTTCCCGACCGAGATTCGTTATTCCGCGCGCGACACGGATGCTCCGTTGCCGCCGCTGGTCACCGAGGCGGTGCTGCGCGCGCTCGACGAAAATGAAGGCGACGTGCTGGCGTTCCTGCCGGGCGCCTGGGAGATACGCCGCGCGCAGACGCTGCTCGAAGGCCGTCTGCGCGGCGATGTGGATGTCGCGCCGCTCTACGGCGACTTGCCGTGGGAGGCGCAGGACCGCGCGATCCGGCCGGGGCCGCACCGGCGCGTGGTGCTGGCCACGCCCATCGCCGAGACCAGTCTCACCATCGAGGGCGTGCGCATCGTCGTCGATTCGGGTTACGCGCGCGTGCCGCAGTTCGACCCGAAGAGCGGACTCACGCGCCTGACGACGCAGCGCATCTCGGCGGCCTCGGCCGCGCAGCGCGCCGGCCGCGCCGGTCGCACGGCGCCGGGCGTGTGTTACCGCCTCTGGACCGAAACCACCCAGCGCGGGCTGATTCCACAATCCATTCCCGAAATCCGCGGCGCCGACCTCGCGCCGCTGGCGCTCGAACTCGCCGCCTGGGGCGCGCGCGACGTGCACAGCCTGTCGTGGCTCGACCCGCCGCCGGAGGCGGCGCTGAACCAGGCACGCGAACTGCTCTCCGAACTCGACGCGATCGATGCCGGCGGCGCCATCACCGCCACCGGCCGCGCGATGGCGCGGCTGCCGCTGCACCCGCGGCTGGCGCACATGCTGCACGCCGCCGATGCGCTCGGCCTCGGCGCGCTCGCCTGCGACATCGCCGCGTTGCTGGCCGAGCGCGACATCCTCGCGGGCGAGGGGCGGCGGTCGTGCGACTTCAGCGCGCGCCTGGAGGCGCTGGCGGCATTCCGGCGGCATGGCCGCGAGGGCGCCCAGCGGCACGGGGCGGATGCCAACGCCTGCACGCGGACGATTCAGGCGGCGCAACAGTACGCGCGCTTGCTGGCGTCGAAGCCCGGAACGCCCGCCGATGCCGGCCAAGCCGGGTTGCTGCTGGCGCTGGCCTATCCGGACCGCGTGGCGCGCCAGCGCGTCGCCGGCGAGACGCGCTATCTGCTCGGCAACGGGCGCGGCGCGCGTCTGCCGGACGCGGAAATCCGGCTGCGCCAGCCGCTCATCGTCGCCGCGAGTCTGGATGCCGGCGATACCGACGGACGCATCTATCTGGCCGCGCCGGTGGATGCCGACGACCTGCGCGCGCATCTGGCGGCGCACGTGACGCTCGAACAGCGCGTGTCCTGGGACGAGCGCGAGCAGGCGGTCATTGCGCAACAGGAAGAACGCTTCGGCGCGTTACTGCTGGCCGCGAAACCGCTGGCCAGACCCGACCCGGAAAAGCAGCGGCTGGCGATGCTCGAAGGCATCCGCCGTCTCGGTATCGAGGCGCTGCCGTGGAGCGGCGAGGCGCGCCAGTGGCAGGCGCGCGTGCTGTGCCTGCGCGCCTGGCTGCCGGACGAGAGTTGGCCGGATGTATCGGACGGCGCGCTGCGCGCGAACCTCGCAACCTGGCTCGGGCCGCATCTCGAGGGCATCACGCGCCGCGACCATCTGGCGCGCATTGACCTGCTCGGCGCCCTCAAGGGCCTGCTCGACTGGAAGCAGGGTCAGCGTCTGGAGGAGGGCGCGCCGACGCATCTCGCGGTGCCGAGCGGTTCACGCCCGCGGCTCGAATACACGCCCGGGCAGCCGCCGGCGCTGGCGGTGAAGTTGCAGGAGATGTTCGGTTGCGCCGATACGCCGCGGGTCGGCTGGGGAAAAATTCCGGTCACGCTGCAACTGCTGTCGCCGGCGCGGCGCCCGATTCAGGTGACGCAGGATTTGCGCGGCTTCTGGGAGCGGACCTATGCCGAGGTGAAGAAGGAACTGAAGGGGCGCTATCCGCGGCACCCGTGGCCGGACGACCCGTGGAAAGCCGTGCCCACCGCGCGCGCCAAGCGGCGCCCGTCGTAGCGCGCCGGTTCGGCGTTCAGTAGCCGCCGCGGCCGTTGTGCTTGGTCGGGAACTGGGTTTCCTCGAAGAAGAACATGTACAGCAGCTTCGCGACCACCTCCGGCGCGATCACCGTGTGCCGGTTCTCGCTCTCCTGCATCTGCATGCGCAGCGCGCGCCGCACCATCGGGTCGCCGGTGAGATCGAAGATGATGTCCACGTGGTCGCCGAGCTTGATGACTTCGAATGCGTGCTTGAACACCTGCACGCCGCTGTGCCGGAAGCCGAGCGCCACCGGCGAGTCGGTGTTGCGGTCGGCGACCGCGACGATCTCGATGGGGAGTTTGCTTTCCTGGATCTTCGCGAGCAAGCGCTCGGCGAACAGCTCGCCGACTTCTCCCAGGCCCAGCAGGGCGACGCGAATTTTTTTGTTCATGTTCATGCCGAATAGCCCCTTTTATTGTTTGCCATCCTTCGCAGCGGTGCAAAAGCATAACTGCGATGCGCGTCCGCGCCTAGTGGGGCCGGGACGGTAAACCGGCGCGCACTATTCCAGTGCGCCGGCGTCAGCCGCTGTCCGGCGGCCGGTAACTGACCTTGAGCACCCAATATACCTTCCGCCCGCTGGGGAGATGCAGCTCCACCTCGTCGCCCTCGGCCTTTTTCAGCAGCGCCCGCGCCAGCGGCGAGTCCACGCTGATCCAGCCCCTGGCCGGGTTGAACTCGTCGGCGCCGACGATGCGGTAGGTGACGCTGCCGCCGGCTTCGTCCTCCAGGCCCACCCAGGCGCCGAAAAACACGCGCGCGGCGTCGGTCGGGGTGCGCTCCACGACCACGATCTCGTCGAGGCGCTTTTGCAGGTAGCGGATGCGCCGGTCGATCTCGCGCAGGCGTTTCTTGCCGTAAATGTACTCGGCGTTTTCCGAGCGGTCGCCCTGGGCCGCGGCTTCCGACACCGCCTGCGTTACTTTGGGGCGCTCGACGCGCCACAGGGTGTCGAGCTCGTCGCGCAGCGTGCGCGCGCCTTCGGGGGTGATGTAGACCGAGCTTTTGGGTTGCGGGAGTCGTTGGCGGCCCATGGGCAGGATTGTAATGAAAGTCGCGCCCCGTGGCTGGACAAACCGGTGCGTCGGTCCCGAGAATAGGCGTACCACGACGTAAGGGAGGGCGTGCGGATGGTAAGCAGGGGCAGCGTTGCGATCGTCGCGCTCGCGTTTGCCGCGTCCCTCGTACATGCCGCGCCGCCCGCGGTTCAGGAATTTCCGGTCCCCAAAGGTTCGCACCCGCACGACGTCGCGCCGGCGCCGGATGGCGGCGTGTGGTACACCGCGCAGCACTCCGGCGAGCTTGGGCATCTCGATCCCAAAACCGGCAAGACCCGCCACATCGCGCTCGGGCGCGGCTCGGCGCCGCACGGCGTCATCGTTGGCCCCGACGGCGCGGCCTGGGTCACCGACTTGGGGCTGAATGCCAACGTCCGCGTGGACCCGAAGACCGGCAAGGTCGAGGTGTTCCCGCTGCCGGCGGGCACGCGCAACGTCAACCTCAACACCGCGACCTTCGATAAGCACGGCGTGCTGTGGTTCACCGGCCAGGCCGGCTACTACGGCCGCCTCGATCCCCGGACCGGCAAAACCGAAGTCTTCGAAGCCCCGCGCGGGCGCGGGCCGTACGGCATCTGCACCGCGCCGGACGGGAGCGTGTACTACGCCTCGCTCGCCGGCTCGCACATCGCGCGCATAGACACCCAAACCGGCAAGGCCGAGGTACTGGAGCCGCTGACGCTTGGGCAGGGCGCGCGGCGGGTGTGGGCGGATTCGAAGAGTCGGGTGTGGGTGAGCGAATGGCTCTCGGGGCAGGTCTCGATGTATGACCCAAAAACGAAACAGTGGCGCGAATGGAAAGCGCCCGGCGACAACCCGCAAATCTACGCCGTGTACGTGGACGACAAGGACATGGTCTGGCTCTCCGACTTCGGCCACAACGTCATGCTGCGCTTCGACCCGCAGACCGAGAAATTCACCGTGTACCCGCTACCGAGCAAGGGCGCCCGTGTGCGCCAGGTTCTCGGCCGGCCCGGCGAGGTGTGGTTGCCGGAGTCGGGGACGGATAAGTTGGCGGTGATTCGCCGATGAGCGCATGCGAAAAAAGGTAATTATTATGCCGATCACACGCAAGTTTCGAGAAGCCGTCTGGGCGCGCGCCCGGGGTGACGCGCGCTTTCGCGCGGCGATGCTGACCGAGGCGGTCAACGAGCTGCTGGCCGGCGACCTCGAAGCCGGCAAGGCGATGCTGCGCGACTACGTCAACGCCACCCTCACCTTCGATGGCTTGGCGAAAGAAACCGGCAAACCCAGCAAAAGTCTCCAGCGCATGCTCGGGCCGCGCGGCAACCCCACGGCCGAGAGCCTGTTCGGGATTATCAAGGCGTTGCAGGCGTCGGAACGCATCCGGTTCGCGGTAAGAACGACAAAACGCGCCGCATGAGTCCTCCTCTGTCTGCCGGTCCGGGGAGGTGTAGTTGTCGGAGTCGGGGGCGGATAAACTAGCGGTGATTCGCAGATGAACGTAGCGATGAAATTGCAGTTTGACTTGGTTTTTTAAAGCTATGAAAAAGACCAATTTCGACCGATATCTCGAAAATCAAATGCAAGACCCGAGGTTTGTCGTCCGCTTCGAACGCGCTGGCAAGGTCTGGGAGGTAAAAGAACCGGCAGACGCGTCATGGCCGAAGCCGCCGCTCCGTATCGCGTCAAACGCGCATCCGCCAAAAGATAATGAAACGGGACTGGGACACAGCCAGTGAAATCAAGATTGGTCGAATTAAGTATGGTGTCCCCAGAATTCAGAATTCCGAACCCGGCATTTAGGCGGTCGAATTATAGTTAGGCATCACTTTTCAACGTCCGGGGAGGCGCCAGATGATCCGACTTACACGATTACACGTTGCTCTTATCGCCACCGCAGCGTCTATATTGACGTCAGCCATGCATGCAACCATGCAAGCAGTCTTCGCACTCAACTACGACTCCTTTGGTCTCGTATTGGGTTACGTTGTCGGACGAGTACTGGGCGACGTTCCGGTCGCAATAATATGTTTCGGCGCTGCTTACGGCTTCTTGAAGCTTTCGGGCATTCAATCGGATGGCGCAAGTTCATCTCCACCCAGCAGGTAATAAAAGTGGAATCCGCAGTCTTCGGCCTTATCGGTGTCTTAGTCGGCGCTATCTTGACTGGCGTCAGAGAATGGTGGTTTCAGAACAGGAAGAACAAGAAGGACGCCGAATATCTAGCAATCCAGGTTTCATGCCAGCTGGAAAGGTTCATTGCCGGTTGCGCAGGTGTCGCAGGCGATGACGGATTGTGCGATGGGCAAACTGATAAGGATGGATATAGCTCCATTCAGGTCGAGTCGCCGACGCTTGCGCTGAATGATCTCAAGGTCGAATGGAAGGTACTACCTGCGAACCTAATGTATTCAATCCTTCAGCTCCCTTACAAAGCTGAACTAGTCGCGCAGAAAACTATGTATGAATTCAACCACGCCTCTCCACCCGACTACTCCGAAGCCTTCGAAGAACGGCAGCTGCAATACTCAATCCTCGGGATTGACGCCTCCCGTCTGGTGGCGCAACTACTCAAACACGTTGCGCTGGCAGAAGCAACGCCAGATGAATGGGATCCTATCGCTTTCATGCGGGAGCAGAAGGCGAAGATCGATAACTTGCGCCAAAAGCGGGCCGCAGATAATCGTAACCTTTTCGAAGAAAACAATGAGAGTGTTCGCCCGGCAACCGACGCCTAACTTTAGCTGCACCGGACGCGCCGAAGCGCGCCGGTGAGCATGACGTTGGACCACACAAAAATGAGTGAGGCAGCAGGCAAGCAGGGGCAGACCGCGGTTAATCATGTGGTTCTTCAGGATAACTATCCATGACAATCTCAATGTATCAAGCCTCGGTGCCGGTATTCATCCGAATGTTGAACAATCTTGTTGCGATTCTGGGAAAGGCCGCGGCCCACGCCGAAGCCAAGAAAATCGCCCCCGCAGTGTTGCTCAATAGCCGCCTGTATCCCGATATGTTTCCACTGTCACGACAGGTTCAGATTGCCTCGGACACGGCCAAGGGCGGTGCGGCACGGTTGGCCGGGATGGAACCACCCAAATATGAAGACAATGAAACGACATTCCCTGAACTGATCGAACGTCTTCGCAAAACGATTGCGTACCTCAATACCCTAAAGCCCGAGCAGATTGACGGTTCAGAGAAAAGGGCAGTTACGCTTAAGGTCCGCGATGAGTCGCTCACTTTCGAGGGGTTAACGTTCTTGCTGAATCGTGCTTTGCCTAATTTGTATTTTCATGTCTCCACGGCCTATGCCATTCTGCGGCACAGTGGAGTCGAGATCGGCAAGAAAGATTATCTGGGAAAGATGTAACCGGGGATGTGACAACAAGGAGGCTTGAAATGAGGATGGTTAAGCAAGGAGGTTTTACATTACTCGCTGTTTTAGGGACCCTCGCAGTGTTAGCTGTGATAGGAGTGGTTATTGCTATTGTCGCCGGCGGTGGCGATGGCGGCGGGCAGAACCGAACCTGCCACACCTATTGCTTGGGGTTGGTGCAGCTGGAATGCGGATCGCATAAAGCAGTCGGCGCCTGTTTTGGGGCCTGGGATTGCAGTCCGCCAGACAAGGGCGCGCATCCCTGTAAAGACAGTGGCGGCATTTAATTTCGCATAATCAGCCGCTGCCCCGGCGCAGAATGGGCGCCCGGCCGTTACTGACTCGCCGGACTGATTTTGAATTCCGGTATCTTCGGGTTCCCCGCCAGCGCATCGGCGAGCGCGCGGTAGTTGTCCCACTTGCCCGTGGTGAGGGCTATTTCGTAGGCGAAAATCTTGCCGCCTTCCTGCATGGCGTAGCTCGTATTCGCCGGCTTGCAGTGGCATTGGCGCGCGAGCGCGAGGATGTCATCGAGCGGTAGCCGGTCCTTGGCGCGGGTCTTCACTTCAAGGCGGACATAATGCTGCGTCGGCAGATGGCCTTCGAACCAGCGGAACAGCGCCAGTACGCTTAGCGTGAACGCAGTGGCGGCGCCCGCGACGAAGTAATGCCCGAGCCCGAGCAGGATGCCGATGGCCGCCGTGATCCAGATCGAGGCGGCGGTGGTCAGGCCGCGCACCGACATTCGTTCCTTCACGATCACGCCCGCGCCGAGGAAGCCGATGCCGGTCATGATGCCTTGCGCGAGGCGCGAGGGGTCGAGCTGCACCGCGCCCAGGACTGGCAGTTGCATGAGCACGCTCGACGCGAGGCAGACCAGGGTATGCGTGCGAAATCCGGCGGGCCGGCCGTGGTGGCTGCGTTCGAGTCCGATCAGGCCACCGGCGGCCAGGGCCGCGAGCAGGTGCAGGACCGGTGTCAGGTATAAATCCATGGCGTCAGTCTAGCCGCTCGCCGCCGCTCCGGGCAGGGGCATCGTGGCTTCGCCCGCAGGCAGGGCGTGGGTCAGGCGCCGTCTTTCGGGCGCGGGCTGCGCAGCGATGAGTAAATCTGCCAGACCGCCCAGATTCGCCCGGTCCAGCCGCTCAGTCGGCCGCGCC
>CAKKQL010000013.1 GCA_919902095.1 Acidiferrobacterales bacterium | reverse complement strand
CAATGCGTAAATTTGTACCTCTCGCACTACTCGGCTTGCTGGCGCTCGGTGCCGCAGGTTGTGCGACGACTGACGGTTACGGAAAGCAGAAGGTCGTTTATCACGTCAACTCCGATGACCCGAAAACGCTTAAGGCCGCCATGGGCAACATCCAGAACCACATCAACGCCGTGGGCAAGGAAAACATTGACCTGCGCGTCGTGATGCACGGTGACGGCGTGGCGCTGCTGCAGAAGGCCAAGGACGACCAAGACACCAAAAGCAAGGTGGACAACCTCAAGCTCCAGGGTATCGCCTTTAACGTGTGCGCCAACACCCTGAAGGGCAAGAAGCTCAACTACAAGAGCGATCTGTACGACGTCTCGGAGAAGGACATCGTCCCGAGCGGCGTGGCCGAGATCGCCCACCTGCAGAAACTGGGCTTCACCTACGTCAAGCCGTAATCGGCGCGGGAACTAACACATAACGAACCAGTCTTAGTTTTTACTCTCCTCAGCCCGCGCAAGCGGGCTTTTTTTTGCATCCTTGGCTCCGTAAGCGGTAGCCGCCGGCTCCCGTGGCGATAGCTTTTTCGGAGACGGCGGCATTAGCGCCCAAAGCAACGCCGTCCATTCCGGCGGCCTGCGCCCATTGCCGAAAGAGCGTTCGCCTCGGGCACTGGGCGCTACATCCCTGTACCACTCCTGCTCGCCCCCTCCGATCAGCCTGGGAGCAACGCGCTATGCACGCGGCGCGGGCACCTTGCCCGTCTCCCGATAAACGCGGTAGTCCGTCAGGATGCGCGCGTGGTCAAAGCACAGTACCGCGGGCAGCCGATCCAGGCTGAAAATCCCGACATTCATGGCATCGTCCTGCGCGCGTGGCGCGCCGTGCGCCTCGGCGAGGTACACCACCGAAGCCGTATGCCGGCGCGGGTCGCGTGCCGGGTCCGAATACACCCCCAGCAGCGCCATGAGCCTGACTTCCAGGGCGGTTTCCTCCAACGCCTCGCGTACCGCCGCGCGCTCGACCGCCTCGCCGACGTCCACGAAACCGCCCGGCAACGCCCAGCCGTGCGGCGGATAACGCCGCTCGATGAGCACGATCGGCCGGTCCGGACGGTCAGTGAGTTCGATGATGATATCGGTGGTCAGGGCAGGCGTGACGGGGACGGGCATCAATTTCTCCTGGATTTTTTTCCTTACCGAAATCGACAGTAGCGGCAAGCCATCCCGAGTCATGGCGATTATTTTCTCAGTCAAAAGAGTAACATAGAGTCCAGCCGAGGGGCTGGGGCCAAGTTTCAGTTATACTGCGCGCAGTTTTTCACTATTACGGGGTGCATTTGATGTTTACCGGCTTGATCGACCTGCCTTGGTGGGGCTACGCCGTCGCAGCACTGATCCTGACCCACATCACCATCGCCGCTGTCACCATTTATCTCCATCGTCACCAGGCGCACCGCGCGCTCGATCTGCATCCGGTTGTCAGCCACTTCTTCCGCTTCTGGCTCTGGCTCACGACCGGCATGATCACCAAAGAATGGGCCGCCATCCACCGCAAGCACCACGCCAAGGTGGAAACGCCGGACGACCCGCACAGCCCGCAGCAGCTCGGCATCCGGCGCGTGCTGTTCACCGGTGCCGAGCTCTATCGCGATGCGTCGCGAATCCGCGAAACCATGGAGAAGTACGGCCATGGCACGCCCGATGACTGGATCGAGCGGCACCTGTACGTCCCGCACACCGGCAAGGGCATCGTGCTGATGCTCGCCATCAACTTGGCGCTCTTCGGCCCCCTCGGGCTGACGATCTGGGCGGTGCAGATGATGTGGATTCCCATCTTCGCCGCCGGCGTCATCAACGGCATCGGCCACTATTGGGGCTACCGCAACTACGAGGTCACGGATGCCTCGCGCAATATCGTGCCCTGGGGCATCGTCATCGGCGGCGAAGAACTGCACAACAACCACCACACCTTCGCCAGTTCGGCCAAGCTGTCTTCGAAGTGGTGGGAATTCGACATCGGCTGGCTTTATATCCGCACCCTGGAAACCCTCGGCCTGGCGCGGGTGAAGAAAATCCCGCCCGAGCTCACCTGCGACACCGCCAAGCAGCATATCGATCTCGATACCGTAAGAGCCGTCATCAACGGCCGTTTCCACGTCATGGCCCAGTTTGCGCGCGATGTGCTCAAGCACGTGCACCGCGAGGAACTCAAAAAAACGGACCGGCGCGACCGCGAGAAATGGACACTGCTCAAGCGTGCACGGCGTCTGATGGTGCGTGAGCCGGCGTTGCTCGACGAAACCGCCCGCAGCCGGCTGCAGCAGGCGCTCGAACACAGCGCCACGCTCTATACCGTGTATGCCATGAAGGAACGGTTGGCCGAAGTCTGGAAGCGCTCCGCCACCACCCAGGAGCACCTGCGGCACGCCCTCGAGGAATGGTGCCGCCAGGCCGAGGCTACCGGCATCCAGGCGCTGCACGAGTTTGCGCTCAAGTTGCGGACCTACCGTCTGGCCGCCACAAGCTAGGCGTCGTCGAAAAACCTGAAACAAAAAACCCGCCGAGTGGCGGGTTTTTTTATATCGGCATCTGCGGCGTCACTATACAAGTTTCGTCAGTCGCTTGTGCAGCGGGCTCGATCGCGGGAAATGCGCCAACAGGAATTCCATCTGGTCCGCGAGGATGCGCTTGCCCTGCAGGTAGATGTATTCGGCGTGCGTCGGCGTGAACGGGATGGCCAGCAGCTCCATGCCCGCCAGTTCCGGCGTGCGACCGGCCTTGCGGTTGTTGCAGCGCTTGCAGGCGGTGACGACGTTGTTCCAGGCGTCGGAGCCGCCGCGGCTCAGGGGCATGATGTGGTCGCGCGACAGGCCGCGCGCCGCATGCTGCTCGCCGCAGTACATGCACAGGTTGGCGTCGCGCGCGAACAGCGTCTGGTTATTGAGCGGCGGCACATAGTGCGAACGCGCCCGCAGCAAGGCATGGCTGTCGCCGTGCGTGCCGATGATGGAATTGACCTGGACCATGGAGCGCCGGCCGGTGATGGCGTTATGGCCGCCGCGGATCTGGTAGAGCGGCTTGCCGAGGGCGAAAACCACCTGCCCCAAATGATAGATGCGCACGGCCTCGCGGAAATCGATCCACTCGAGCGGGATGCCCGAGGCGTCGGTACGCAGGACCTGCTGGCTTAGGGAGTACACAACCGGATTCCGGATATTGCTGGTTTACTCCGGATATTTATGGCAGAAATCGACGGCCTTGTACATAGCCGGGGTCGCCGTCCGGCGGCCAGCGGGTCGCGTCTGGCTATTGCACAAATAAAAAAGCCCGGCGGCGCCGGGCTTTTTTCACCGCCAGGGCGGTTACTTTATCTTGGATTCCTTGTAGGCCACGTGCTTGCGCACCACCGGGTCGTACTTCTTGAGCTCCAGCTTTTCCTGCATGGTCCGGCGGTTCTTGGTGGTGGTATAGAAATGGCCGGTGCCGGCGCTCGAGACGAGCTTGATCTTTTCGCGTGCTGCTTTCGCCATGGTCGCTCTCCGTTAGACCTTCTCGCCGCGGGCACGCATTTCGGCGAGCACCACGTCGATGCCCTTCTTGTCGATGGTACGCAGACCGTGATGCGACAGGCGCAGGGACACCCAGCGCTTCTCGCTCTCCACCCACAGACGGCGTGAGTGCAGATTGGGCAGAAAACGGCGCTTGGTCTTGTTGTTGGCATGCGAGACATTGTGCCCCGTCATCACACGCTTGCCGGTAACCTGACAGACTCTGGACATCTGAAATCTCCCGAAAATCCGCCCCGAAGGGCCGAAACAAGGCGCGTTTTATATCAGAAAAGGAACCGACGGGGTAGCCCCACCCCCAATGTAAGGAACGAGGCCTTTCGTGGCTCGTATCCCGCCCCTCGTCCCTTCAGACCAGTCCCCGCTCGCTGAAAGACACCATCTCCCCGTCCCCGACCACCAGGTGATCCAGCAGGCGCACGTCCACCAGGGTCAGCGCCTCCTTCAGCCGTTCCGTCAGGGTCTCGTCCGCGCGGCTCGGTTCGGCCACGCCCGAAGGATGGTTGTGCGCCAGAATCACGGCCGCGGCGTTGTGCGCCAGCGCGCGCTTGACGATTTCGCGCGGATACACGGCGGTGCCGTTGAGCGTGCCGCGGAACAACTCCTCGAACGCCAGCACGCGGTGGCGGTTGTCGAGAAACAGGCAGCAGAAGACCTCGTGCGGC
>CAKKQL010000012.1 GCA_919902095.1 Acidiferrobacterales bacterium | reverse complement strand
TCTTGCTCGCCGCGACCATCTCCATCGCACGCGTGATCTTCTGCGTGTTCTGGATGCTCTTGATTTTCTTGCGTATTTCCTTGCCGACGGCCATATTTTTAAACCAGAGAAAAGTGGCAAGCGCAAAGCGAAAAATAAATCTCTTTTCGCGACAGCTCGCTCTTCCCCTTTTCTCTTTTCTCCTTTCTCTTTGCTCTCGTCTTTACCACGAGTGCGTCTGCTTGAAGGTTTCGACCGCGGCGCGCAGCTGCGCTGCGACCTCGTCGCTGTACTCCGGCTTCTGGTTGATGCTGTCCAGCAGCGGCGCCTGCTGCGACTTCATGTAGGACTGCAGGGCGTCCTCGAAGGCACGCACCTTGTTGACCGGCACGTCGTCAAGGAAGCCCTCACTGATGGCAAACAGCGAGCACGCCATCTGCGCCACGGTCATGGGCGAGTACTGCGGCTGCTTCATGAGTTCCATGATGCGGCTGCCGCGGTCGAGCTGCTTGCGCGTAGCCGCGTCCAGATCGGAGGCGAACTGTGCGAACGCCGCGAGCTCACGGTACTGGGCGAGCGCCAGGCGCACACCGCCGCCGAGCTTCTTGATGATCTTGGTTTGGGCGGCGCCACCGACGCGCGACACCGACAGGCCGGCGTTGATCGCCGGACGGATGCCGGCGTTGAACAGGTCGGTTTCGAGGAAGATCTGGCCATCGGTAATCGAAATCACGTTGGTCGGCACGAACGCCGACACGTCGCCGGCCTGGGTCTCGATCACCGGCAGCGCGGTGAGCGAGCCGGTTTTGCCCTTCACTTTTCCATTCGTCATCTTCTCGACGTAATCGGGATTGACGCGCGCGGCGCGTTCCAGCAGGCGCGAGTGCAGATAGAACACGTCGCCCGGGTAGGCCTCGCGTCCCGGCGGACGGCGCAGCAACAGCGAGATCTGACGATAGGCCCAAGCCTGCTTGGTGAGATCGTCATAGATGATAAGCGCATCCTGGCCGCTGTCGCGGAAGTACTCGCCCATCGAACAGCCGGCGTAGGGCGCGATGTACAACATCGCTGCCGACTCGGCCGCCGTCGCCGCCACCACGATGGTGTGGCCCATGGCGCCGTGCTCCTCGAGCTTGCGCACCACGCTCGCCACCGACGAGGCCTTCTGGCCGATGGCGACATAGATGCAGACGACGCCGGTGCCCTTCTGGTTGATGATGGTGTCGATCGCGAGCGCGGTCTTGCCGGTCTGGCGATCGCCGATGATGAGCTCGCGCTGCCCGCGCCCGATCGGCACCATGGCGTCGATGGACTTGAGGCCGGTCTGCACCGGCTGCGACACCGACTGGCGCGCGATCACGCCCGGGGCGATCTTCTCGATCGGTGCGGTCTGCGCGGTCTTGATCGGGCCGCGGCCGTCGATCGGCTGGCCGAGTGCGTTCACCACGCGCCCGATGAGTTCGGGGCCGACCGGCACCTCCATGATGCGGCCGGTGGTCTTGACCGTGTCGCCCTCGGAGATGTGCTTGTACTCACCCATGACCACGGCGCCGACCGAGTCGCGTTCGAGATTGAGCGCGAGCCCGAAGGTGTTGCCCGGGAACTCGATCATCTCGCCCTGCATGACGTCGGCCAGGCCGTGGATGCGGGCGATGCCGTCGGTGAGGCCGACGACGGTGCCGACGGTGCGGGCCTCGGTCGCGGCCTCGAATTTCTCGATGCGCGACTTGATCAGGCTGCTGATTTCGGATGGATTCAGTTGCATGGGGCGGTCCCTAACATTTCAAAATCGGTTCAGTGACGCAGTTCGGTGGCAAGCGCCGCCAGGCGGCCGCGCACCGAGCCGTCGATGACGAGGTCGCCGGCGCGGATGACGATACCGCCGACGAGCTGCCGGTCCACTTCGGTCGTGAGTTGCACCGCGCGCCCGAAGCGGCGTTGCAGCGCCTGCTCGATGCCCTGGCGCTGCGCGCTGTCGAGTGCGAATGCCGACACCACGGTCGCCTCGATGCGCGCCTCGGCCTCGGCCTTGAGGCCTTCATACAGCGCGGCGATTTCCGGCAGCAGCGCCAGGCGGCGGTTCTCGACCAGCAGGCGGATGAAATTCGCGCCGTCGGGCGCAAGCCGTGCATCCAGCATGTCGAGCAACAAGCCGAGCAGTTTGACGCGTTCGACGCGCGGATCGTCCACCAGCCGCCGAACGCGCGCATCGCCAATCACGGCCGCGGCCAGCGCCAGCGTCTCGGACCAGGCTTGCAGCGCGCCCCGCTCGCGGGCTAGGGCGAACACGGCCTCGGCGTAGGGGCGGGCGGCGGTTTGTTTCTCGGCCATCGCTGCGTCCGTGCTAGAGCTGTTTCACCACGCCATCGAGCAACTGGGCGTGGGCCCTGGCATCCACTTCTTTTTCGAGGATGCGCGCGGCGCCGGCCACGGCCAGCTCGGCCACGGCCGCGCGCAGGCTCTCCTTGGCGCGGTTCACTTCCTGGTCGATGTCGGCCTTGGCCGCCGTGACGATGCGCTCGGCCTCGGTGCGGGCCTGGTTTTTCGCCTCGTCCGCGATCTCGGCGGCGCGCTTCTCGGCCAGCGCGATAACCTCGGCCGCGTCCTGCTTGGCCTGCTTCAGGGTCGCGAGCGCCTTTTTCTCGGCGAGCTCCTGCTCGCGCCGGCCGCGTTCGGCCGAGGCCAGGCCGTCTGCGATCGTGCGTCTGCGCTCTTCGAGCGCCTTCATGATCGGCGGCCACACGAACTTCATGCAGAACCACACGAACAGGACGAAGGCGATGGTCTGCCCGATCAGGGTTGCATTGATATTCATTCCCGCGCTCCGGAAATCTTAAGCGTGACGTCAGCGAAGCCGCTTACTTGCCGCCGACCACCGCGAACAGGATATACATGGAGATACCGACCGCAATCATCGGCACCGCGTCCACCAGACCCATGACGATGAAGAACTGGGTGCGCAGCGTCGGGATCAGCTCCGGCTGGCGCGCCACGCCCTCGAGGAAGCGGCCGCCGAGGATACCGATGCCCACGGCCGCGCCGAGCGCGCCGAGGCCCATCATGATGGCGCCAGCGATGTAAAGCAGGGACTGTTCCATGGTGTTCTCCTGTGAGTATGAGGTCGGATAAGTTGGAAAATCAGTGATGTTCCTGGTGCGCCATGTCCAGATAGACGACGGTGAGCGTCATGAAGATGAACGCCTGGAGCGTGATAATCAGGATATGAAAAATCGCCCAGCCGAGCTGCAACACACCGGCGCTTGTGCCGAATACCAGACCGGCGCCGTACATGACCGCGATCAGGATGAAGATCATCTCGCCGGCGTACATGTTGCCGAACAGTCGCAGCGCCAGCGAGATCGGCTTGGCGATGAGATTCACGAGCTCGAGGAACAGGTTCACCGGGATGAAGGCGATCTTGAGGCCGAGGGACTGGGCCTGGAACGGCTGCATGGTCAGCTCGCCTAGAAAGCCGCCGATGCCCTTTATTTTGATGCTGTAGAAAATAATCAGCGCGAACACGCCGAACGCCATGCCGAAGGTTGCGTTCGGGTCGGTGGTCGGTACCACCTTGAGGAACGGCAGGCCGGCGGCGTGCGCGAGCTGCGGCGCGTGGTCGATGGCCAGCAGGTCCATGAAGTTCATCAGGAACACCCAGAGGAAAATGGTGAGCGCGAGCGGCGCCACCATCGGGTTGCGGCCGCTGAACGAGCCGCGCACCGCGCCGTCGATGAACTCCACGATCCATTCGACGAAGTTTTGCAGCCCCCCGGGAACACCGGTGCTGGCGCGCTTCGCGGCCAGACGGAAGAAAAACAGGAACAGGATGCCGAGCCCGAAGGAGAACCCGAGGGTATCGAGGTGCACCGCCCAGAAACCCATCTCTTTGGCCTGCTCGGCGGTCTGGGCAACCCCCCAACCGCCGTCCGGCAACCTCCCAAACGTCAGGTTCTGAAGGTGGTGCTTGATGTACTCCGAGGAAGTCAGGGTATCGCCCGCCATGGGTTGGCCAGTTCCAGCTCGTTGAACCGAATCAAACTCCGATTAACCAATCACTCAGCGGCCGCGCGCGTTCGCGAGAAACCCGAACTGCGCGAGGCCGAACGCCACTACCAGCGGCAGGGGCGACAACTTTAATGCCCCGAGCCCGAGCGCCAGCAGCGCGACGACGGCTGCGTAGCGCATCACGGCGCTGGAATAAAGCAAACCCAGAACCGCCGTCGGCGCAGCCGGGGCGCCATCACCGGCGCGCCGCAGGCGCCACCCCAGCCAACCGGAAATCAGAATCGTGACGACCCCGCCGTAGCACGCGGCCAGGGCCTCGCGCGCGCCGCCGCGGAAGGCAAAGGCCGCCGCCACGAGCAGCGTCAGCAGCGCCTGCGCCAGCACCACCCGGCGCACGTCCTGGCGTAGCGGCTGTGCCGGGTCGCGCGGCGCGCCCGGCATTTGCGCGTTTTCGTCGGACAAAATCGCGGGGGCCTTTTAAAGGCGGCGAAGTATAAAGTCCGCCCTATAGGGGGTCAATCATAGATAGAGAGAGGCGGGGGGACGCAAATAGATTGTTGTTATTTGTGCATCAATGGCGCGCATTCCCCAGCGCAACGGGCGGCGACGTCAACGGAGCTTGGCGAGAATACCGTCGAGTTCTTCGAGGTTGTTGTACTCGATGACCAGCCGGCCCTTGCCGCGGCGCGAATGCTGGATGCGCACCTTGGCGCCGAGCCGTTCGGAGAGCTGCTGCTGCAGCAGGCGGATGTCGGGATCGACGGTGCCGTGCGCGGTGGCATGGCCGCTGGCTTTGCTCAATAACCGGCGCACGAGGTTTTCCGTCTCGCGCACCGACAACCCCTTTTCGACCACCTGGTGCGCCGCCTTGCTTTGGGCGGCGCCTTCGAGCGCCAGCAGCGCGCGCGCGTGGCCCATGTCCATCTGCGCCTTCTCCAGCATTTCGCGTACGTCCGCTTGCAACGTCAGCAGGCGTAGCAGGTTCGTCACCGCCGCGCGCGAACGCCCCACGGCCTCGGCCACCTGCTGGTGGGTCATGCCAAATTCGTCAATCAGACGCTGCAACGCGCTGGCTTCTTCGATCGGATTTAAATCTTCGCGCTGAATGTTCTCGATAAGCGCGATCGCGATCGCCGCTTCGTCGGGAATCTTGCGCACCACTGCGGGGATGGTTTCGAGGCCGGCGAGTTGCGCCGCGCGCCAGCGGCGCTCACCGGCGACGATTTCGTAATCGCCGCTGCCGAGCGCGCGCACCACGATCGGCTGCACCACGCCTTGGGCCCGGATCGAGGCCGCGAGTTCTTCAAGCGCCTGCGCGTCCATGTGCGTGCGCGGCTGGTACTTGCCGCGGCGCAGCAGATCCAGCGGAATCTGGCGCAACTCGTCTTTGTCCGCCGTGCTTGGCTCGTAACTGCCGAGCAGCGCGTCGAGGCCGCGTCCGAGACGGGGCTGCGGTTTCTTGCTCATCATGCGCGGCGCCTCCGTAAGATCGAGCCAGACCGACACGCCGTGTTGTCGGCGCCCTGCGGCCCTCGCCGGTCGCATCCCCGCGCGCCAGGCGCGCATCCCGCGCGGCGCTGGATTTGTGCGTCCCTGCACGTCATGCCGCTGGTCCCTGTTCGCGGCGCAGCATCTCGCCCGCGAGCGCGAGATAGGCCTGCGCGCCCTTGGACTGCATGTCGTAGCCGATCACCGGCTTGCCGTGGCTCGGGGCCTCGGCCAACCGGATGTTGCGCGGGATCACGGTGCGATAGAGCTTGTCGCCGAAATGCGCCTTGAGCTGCGCCGATACCTCGTTGTCGAGGTTGTTGCGCGGGTCGTACATGGTGCGCAGCAACCCCTCGATCTCGAGCGACGGATTCAGCGTCTCGCGGATTTTTCGAATCGTGTTTAACAACGCCGTCAGTCCTTCCAGCGCGTAATACTCGCACTGCATCGGTATCATCACCGCCTGCGCCGCGACCATGGCATTCACGGTCAGCAGATTCAGCGCCGGCGGACAGTCAATCAGGATGTAATCGTACTCGCCGCGCACGGTCTCGAGCGCGGTGCGCAGGCGGCGTTCGCGCCGCTCCAGTTCGATAAGCTCGACCTCGGCGCCGGAGAGCCGGCTGTTGGCCGGCACCAGATCGTAGCCGCCTTCGGTAGTGACGCGCGCGGCCTCGACCGTCGCGAGCCCGAGCAGCACCTCATAAGTAGTGGCCTGGCACTGTTCCTTGGGCACGCCGCTGCCCATGGTGGCGTTGCCCTGCGGATCGATGTCGATCAGCATCACCCGCCGCCGCGTCTTCACGAGGGACGCGGCTAGATTGATGCTGGTCGTGGTCTTGCCGACCCCGCCTTTCTGGTTGGCTATCGCCAGTACCTTGCCCATGGGGCAACCACTCCCTCAGCGCAGCGCGATGATCACCACGTGGCGCGCGGCCTCCAGCCCCGGCACGTGCAGGTGCTTCACCTCCGCCACGTACTCCGCGGGGATGGCCGCCAGCTCCTCCTGCGGAAACACGCCCTTCATCGCCAGCCAGCGTGCCCGCGGCGCGCACAGGTGCCGGGTGGCCGCCAGCATATCAGGAATCGACGCGTACGCGCGAGCGATGAGGGTATCGAATTTTTCCGCCGGCTGGAATTTCTCGGCGCGCGTCTGGACCACCGTAACGTTCGCCAGACCCAGCGTGTGCACCGCCTGGGTGACGAAGCGCGTCTTCTTGGCGTTGCTGTCGAGCAGCGTGAAATGCAGATCGGGCAGCGACAGCGCCAGCGGAATTCCGGGCAGCCCGGCGCCGGTGCCGATATCCAGCACCCGCGGGCCGACGACGTGCGGCCGCACCGCCAGGCTGTCGAGCAGGTGGCGCGGCACCATCTGCTCGGGATCGCGCACGGCGGTGAGATTATAGGTCCGGTTCCACTTCTCGAGCAGGCGCAAATACTGAAGCAGCCGCGGCTCGGCATCTGCCGGCAGCCCGAGACCCATGGCGTGCAATCCCTGGTGCAGCAGGCGCTCGAGCTTCACGTGCCTCCGGGCCCTGTCTCGCCGGTCTTCGGCCAGTGGTGTGGCACAGCGGGGTTGATGTTTTTCGTGCTGGTACAGCCCGCGACGGCATGCCTTGCCGGTGGCGGAGAGCACACAAGGAGTCAGCGGCGCAGATACCACACCAGCAGGAACAGGGCGCACAGCGAAAAGACGGTAATCAACAGGCCCCAGATCTGCGATTTCTCATGGATGAGCTTGTTGAGGCCGTAATGCGGTTTGTCGAGCGGATCAAACAGCTGATGCGTCGTGACCCAGCGGTTGGCCACATTGGACCAGCGCTTGAGCGTTTCCAGGCGGTAAAACGACAGGACGCCAAGAACCAGCGCGAGCAGCGCGCCAAGCAGCATCGTCGCCACCATATGGACCCAGAAGATCTCCCAGACCACCGGCGCCAGCTTGGTGCCAAAGACGCGTGCCAGCAGCCGACCGCCCTCGGCGGCGCTCATGCCGGCGGCGAACAGTCCGCCGCGGACCAGAATGAAGACCGCGCCCACCACCAGAATGCCGCCAAGCACGCGCGGATAACGAAATACAACGCCGTCAACCTCGTGCACCAGGTCGAGCGGCTCGAAGGCGCGCTTGGTGGAGACCCAGCGGTCACTGACCTTGAACATCGCCTCGAGACGGTGCGGCGCAACCAGCATCAGCACACCGACGATCAGGGCGAGCAGGTTGCCGGCGATCAGCAAATGCGCGATCAGGTGGGCCATCTGAATGCTGAGCGTTGTCTGCACCATCGGATACTCCTGTCAGCGTTGACGGAACCGGAAGCGATTGTAATGCAATTCCGGGCGGGTGCCAGCCGCCCGGCTCAGGCGCGCCGGCCGCTTCGCACATCCCTGTGCTCTCGCGGCACTACTGCATCCTTGCCGGGCGCCGCTTGAGATGCACCAGCAGCAACGAAATGGCCGCCGGCGTCACCCCCGAAAGCCGCGCCGCCGCGCCCAGCGTGAGCGGGCGGTGGCGGCTGAGTTTCTGGCACACCTCGACCGACAGCCCGCGCACCTGCTGGTAATCGAGATTCACCGGTAGGCCCACGTCCTCATGCCGCCGGTGGCGCGCGATTTCGTCGTGCTGGCGCGCGATATAGCCGGCGTACTTGGCCTGAATCTCGACCTGCTGGGCTGCCTCTATGTCAGAAATAGCCTTTCCTGCACTTGGTAAACTCATAAGTGAGTCATAGCTTACTTCCGGACGGCGCAACAACTCCAGCAGGCTGGCATCACGCGTGAGCGCTTGGCCCAGAACCTGAACCGCCTCGACCGCCGGCAACCCGTCGGGTGTCAGCCAGGTTTCGGTCAGGCGCGCGCATTCCCGCTCGATGGCCTCGCGTTTCTTACAGAAACGCCGCCAGCGCGGCTCATCGACGAGGCCGAGCCGCTGGCCGGTTTCGGTCAGGCGCAGATCGGCATTGTCCTCGCGCAGCGTGAGGCGGTACTCGGCGCGCGAGGTGAACATGCGGTAGGGCTCGGTGACGCCGCGCGTGATGAGGTCGTCAATCAGCACGCCGAGATAGG
The DNA here is from genome assembly GCA_919902095.1 of Acidiferrobacterales bacterium. The sequence goes on along the minus strand of CAKKQL010000012.1, from coordinate 10,099 downwards.
CCTGGTCGCGCCGCGGCCACCACGGTTCCTGCTCCTGCACGAAGCGCGCGGCGTTGATGCCGGCCACCAGGCCCTGGGCCGCAGCTTCTTCGTAACCGGTGGTGCCGTTGATCTGGCCAGCGAAGTAAAGGCCGTGAACAGATTTGGTTTCAAGCGTCGGCTGAAGATCGCGCGGATCGAAGTAATCGTACTCGATCGCGTAGCCCGGACGTGTCAGCACCGCGTGCTCAAACCCATGGATCGAGCGCACCAGCTCCCGCTGCACATCGAATGGCAGGCTGGTGGAGATACCGTTCGGATAGACCTCGTGCGTGTCGAGCCCCTCGGGCTCGACAAAAATCTGGTGCCGGTCACGGTCGGCGAAACGCACGACCTTGTCTTCCACCGACGGACAGTAGCGTGGGCCAACGCCTTCGATGACGCCGGTGTACATCGGCGAGCGGTCGAGGCCGGCACGGATGATGGCATGCGTGCGTGCGTTGGTGTAGGTGATGTGGCACGCCACCTGGCGCGGGTGTTCTTCGCGCCGGCCCATGAACGAGAATACCGGCGTCGGCTCATCGCCCGGTTGCGATTCCAGTGTCGAATAATCGATGGTACGGCCATCGAGCCGCGGCGGCGTGCCGGTCTTGAGCCGCCCGACCTGCAGCGGCAACTCGCGCAAGCGCGCCGCGAGCGCATTCGACGGCGGGTCGCCGGCGCGCCCGCCCGGGTAATTCGAAAGCCCGACGTGAATCTTGCCACCGAGGAAGGTGCCGGTGGTAAGCACGACCGCGCGCGCGCGGAATTTGAGCCCCAGCTGCGTGACCACGCCGGTCACCCGTTCGCCCTCGATAAGGAGATCTTCGACCGTCTGCTGGAACAGCGCGAGGTTCTTCTGACCCTCGAGCAGCGTGCGTACTGCCTGCCGGTATAAAACACGGTCGGCCTGCGCGCGCGTGGCCCGCACCGCCGGGCCCTTGCGGGCATTGAGAATGCGGAACTGGATGCCGGCGCGGTCGGCCGCGCGCGCCATGATGCCGCCGAGCGCGTCGATCTCTTTGACCAGGTGCCCCTTGCCGATGCCGCCGATGGCCGGATTGCACGACATCTGGCCCAGGGTCTCGAGGTTCTGGGTCAGCAGCAGGGTATTGGCGCCCATGCGCGCGGCCGCAGCCGCGGCTTCGGTGCCGGCATGGCCGGCACCGATTACGATGATGTCATAGGATTCGGGATGCCACATAAATCAGGGGGTTCCACACGGCTTCGCTGGCGGAACATCATAAAGCATGGCCGGCAACGTTTCACCGCGAGCATGTGTTTCGGAACCGGAGGCGCTGGGCTATAACTAAACATTGAGCAATCACCCCATTTATCAAGAACCGACATATGCCCTTCGCCCCGGAAAGACGGCCCGCTGCTCCGCAGCGCATCCTTGAAGCCATCATCGACGGCATCGGTCAGGTCGTGCTCGGCAAGGAGCGCCAGGTGCGCCTGGCGCTCGCCTGCCTGTTGGCACGCGGACACCTTCTCATCGAGGATCTGCCGGGCATGGGCAAGACCACGCTGGCGCAGGTGCTGGCGCAGGTGCTGGGGCTGCAGTTCAAGCGCGTCCAGTTCACGAGCGACCTGCTGCCGGCCGACATCCTCGGCGTGTCCATCTACCAGCCGGACACGAAAAGTTTCGTGTTTCATCCCGGGCCGGTGTTCGCGCAACTGGTGCTCGCCGACGAAATCAATCGCGCGACGCCGAAAACGCAGAGCGCACTGCTCGAGGCCATGGAAGAACGCCAGGTCACCACCGAAGGGCGCCCCTATAAGCTGCCCGAACCGTTTTTCGTCATCGCCACGCAGAATCCGCACCACCTGATCGGCACCTTTCCGTTGCCTGAGTCGCAGCTTGACCGCTTTCTCATCCGCATCGAGCTCGGCTACCCTGACCGCGCCGCCGAGCGGCAGTTGCTCAAGGGCCACGGCGGACGCGAGAGCCTCGCCACGCTGGCACCGGTGCTGCGACCGGAACAGCTGCTCACGCTGCAGCAGCAGGCGACGCACGTGCATGCCGCCGACGCGCTGCTCGATTACATCCAGAACCTGACCGACGCCACGCGCCGCTCGGGCGACTTCGCCGAGGGGCTGAGCCCGCGCGCCGGACTGGCGCTGCTCGCCGCCGCGCGCGCCTGGGCGCTGCTCGCGGGGCGCGCCATGGTGCTGCCCGAGGACGTGCAGGCGGTGGCGCCGCACGTCGTCGGACATCGTCTGCAGCTTGCACAGGAATTGGCCGGCGGCCGCGCGGCCGCGGTCGAGAAGCTGCTGCGCACGGTACCCATCCCCTGATGTTCTCCGCAGCCGTGCCGGTTTCCGCGGACGCGCGCGCGGAGAGCGTGCTCGGGCGGCGGCAGTTGTACATGCTTCCGACCCGCTACGGCCTGTTGTTCGCGCTCGTGCTGGCGGTGCTGCTGCTCGCCTCCATCAACTACGGCAACGGTCTTGGCTACGGGCTCACCTTCCTGCTCGGGAGTATCGCGGTGGTGTCCATGCTGCATACCCACCGCAACCTGCATCGCCTGCGCGTGGCGCCCGCGGCCTGCGTGCCGGTGTTCGCCGGCGAATCCGCGCGCTTCGAGGTCACGCTCGTGAACGACGCCGACGCGCCGCGTTATGGCGTGTGTCTGGAATACGCCGGAGAAAGTATTGCCTGCGTGGACATCGCCGCCCACGGCCGCGCCAGCGTTGCGCTGAATCTGCCGGCACGCCGGCGCGGCTGGCTCGCGGGGCCGGCGTTTCGCCTGAGCACGCGCTTTCCCCTCGGCCTGCTCTATTCCTGGTCGCGCCCGTTGCCGCACACGGCGCGTTGTCTGGTGTATCCGGTCCCGGGCGGGAAATTGCAATTCCGCACCGGCGCGACGGAAACCGTGCGTCCTGACCGGGGTCTGCGTCCGGGTAGCGGCGAGGATTTCGTCGGCGTGCGCGAGTATGTGCCGGGTGACTCGCTGCGGCACGTAGACTGGAAGGCGCTCGCGCGTACCGGTCAGTTCACGACCAAACAGTTCGGTGGCGGTTACGAGCAGTCGCTATGGCTCGACTGGGACACGCTCGAAGGCTACGACACCGAGACGCGCCTGAGCATCCTGTGCCGCTGGGTGATCGACGCTGAGCAGCGCGGCCTGCGTTACGGTTTGCGGCTGCCGGGCACGGCTATCGCCCCGGCGCATGGCGAGGGGCATGAGCACGAATGTCTCAAGGCGTTGGCGCTGTACGGAGAGCAGGCCGGATGAACCCGGCCCCTGACCGGCGCGCGCTTTACTGGCTGTTTCTCGCCGGCAGCGGCGCGGTCGGGCCGCTGGTGCCAACATTGCCGCTGTGGCTCACCGCGGTGATCGTGGTCTGTGCCGGCTGGCGCTACGCCATCGATCTTTATGCTTGGCCGCGCCCTGGTTGGTTTTTGCGTCTGGGCCTCACGGTGGTACTGACGGTCGCTGTTTTTCTCCAGTTCCGGACCATCCTCGGCCATCATGCCGGCGTGGCCCTGCTCGTCGGTCTGCTCGGACTCAAGTTTCTCGAACTGCGCTCGCTACGCGATTACTTTTTGAGCCTGTTTCTCTTTTACCTGGTTTTGCTCGGGGCCTACTTGCAGGAACAGTCGCTGCTGCTCGGCATCTGGAGCCTAGTGGTGGTGGTCGCGAGCCTGGCGGCGCTTATCCATGTCACGCAGCCACAGGGGCTCGCGCTGGGCGCACGCCTGCGGCTCGCCGGCCTGCTGGTACTCAAGGCGCTGCCGCTGATGCTGGTGGTGTACCTGTTGTTCCCGCGCATCCAGGGCACGCTCTGGGGCCTGCCGACCGTCACGCCGAGCGCGCTCACCGGGCTGTCCGAGGTCATGCGTCCCGGCAGCATCAACGATCTCAGTGAATCCACGGCACCGGCGTTTCGCGTCACCTTCGAAGGCGCTATGCCGCCGTTGCGCACCCTGTACTGGCGGGGACTGGTGCTCACGGCGACCGACGGCCGGGCCTGGTTCCGGCGCGCACCCGAACTGAACGAAGAGGTCGACGCCTTCCAGGGCCTCGGCGACCCGGTGAGCTATACGGTGACGCTGGAGCCCAGCAACAAGCCGTGGCTGCCGGCGCTTGACCTGCCGGCCGAGGTGCCGCCCGGCAGCCGATACCAGTATGGCTACGTACTGGAACATGCCGCGCCCGTGCGCGAGCGACTGACTTATTCCACAAGTTCCCATACCCGCTATCGCACACCGGCGCTTAAGCCGGAGGAGCGGGAGCTTCACCTTGAGCTGCCGAAGACAACCAGCGCGCGCGTGCGCGCGCTGGCCGACAGCTGGCAACGGGAAAATTCCAGCCCGCTTGCGGTCGTGCAGGCCGCGCTGCGGCATTTCCGTCAGGAGAATTTTGTTTATACCCTGAAGCCCCCGCTGCTTGGCCAGGACCCGGTGGACGAGTTTCTGTTCGATACCCGCCGCGGTTTCTGCGAACACTACACGGCCGCCTTCGTCACGCTGATGCGCGCCGCCGGCATTCCCGCGCGTGCCATCAACGGTTATCTGGGGGGCGAGGTCAACGCCGCCGGGAATTACATCCTCGTGCGCCAGGCCGACGCCCACGCCTGGGCCGAGGTCTGGACCGCGGAGTCCGGCTGGACGCGCGTGGACCCGACGTCGGCGGTGGCGCCGGAACGCGTCGAGCTCGGCAGCGAGGCGCTGCGGCGGCTGGCGGCGCGCGGCGTGGCTGCGGGGAGCCTGTCGACCGCGGCGGTGTTGCGCGCCATCGAGCTCGGCGGGTGGGAACAGGCGGCGCTCTATACGCGCCTCTACTGGGACATCACCAATTTTTACTGGTATCGCTGGGTTTCGGACTACGGCCAGCGCCGGCAGGAACGGTTTCTTGAGCGCCTCGGTCTCGGCAAGCTGCCTTGGGGGGCCATGCTGGGCGCGCTGCTTGTCGGCATTGCGCTGCTGCTCACGGCCTATGCCCTGTGGCAGTGGCGCCCAACGCGGACACGCGATCCGGTGCTGGCGCAGTATCTGCGCTTCTGCCGCAAACTTGCGCGCGCCGGCTTGCCGCGCGCGCCCCACGAAGGCGCGCTCGACTACGCGCGGCGCTGTATGGCCGTGCGCACCGACCTGAAGCCGGCGGTCGAAAACATCACCGCGAGCTATCTGCAGCTGCGCTACGGACAGGCGGCGAATGAAGACGAGTGGCGTGCCTTCCGGCGCGCGGTCGCGGCGTTCCGCGCCTGAGCACCTTTACTTTCCGATACAAAAACTCGCAAAGATCCGCCCGAGCAGATCGTCGGCGGTGAACTCGCCGGTGATCTCCGCGAGCGCCTGCTGCGCCTGGCGCAGCTCTTCGGCCGCGAGCTCGCCGGTCCGTTCGCCGATACGCGCCTGCGCCGCGGCGATGTGCACCTGCGCGCGCCGCAGCGCGTCGAGGTGGCGACGGCGCGCCATGAACGTGCCTTCGCCCGCTGGATGAAACCCCATGCAGTCCTTGAGGTGCCGGCGCAGCAGTTCAAGGCCGTCACCGGTTTTGGCCGACAGCGCCACTTCGGGGGTACCGTCGGTTTCACGGACGCCGGCGGCGCGGCCGCTGAGATCGATCTTGTTGCGCACCACGGTGCGCGGCACCGGCGGCAATTGCCGAAGCAGCTCGGTGTCGTCGCCCGCCGCTTGCGTATCGTCCACAATCAGCAGGATGTGATCGGCGCGCTCGAGTTCGCGTTGGGCGCGGCGCACACCTTCGGCCTCGATCGCATCGCGCGCGGGGCGCAGGCCGGCGGTGTCCACGATGTGTAACGGCAAGCCGTCGAGCTGGATGTATTCGCGCAGCACGTCGCGCGTGGTGCCGGGGATATCGCTCACGATGGCGGTGTCGTGTTGCGCGAGCACATTCAACAGGCTCGACTTGCCGGCGTTCGGCCGGCCGGCGAGCACGACCACCATGCCGTCGTGCAGCAACTGCCCCTGTTGCGCGGCAGTCAGCAGTTGCGCGAGGTCGGTTTCAAGCGTGGCGACGTCGGTTGCAATTTTTGCGTCAGCGAAAAAGTCGATTTCCTCTTCCGGAAAATCAATCGCCGCTTCGACGTGCATGCGCAGCCGGGTGAGCTGCTCGGTAAGCATGTGCACACGTTGCGAGAAGACGCCTGCGAGCGAACGCAACGCCGCGCGCGCCGCCGTCTGCGAGCCGGCGTCGATGAGATCGGCCACGGCTTCCGCCTGCGCGAGGTCGAGCTTGCCGTTCAGAAACGCGCGCTCGGTGAATTCGCCCGCGCGCGCGGCGCGCGCGCCGAGCGCCAGCAGGCGCGCGAGCAACATGTCGAGCACCACCGGACCGCCGTGGCCCTGAAGCTCGAGCACGTCTTCGCCGGTGTAGGACTGCGGCGCGGGAAAGTACAACGCGAGGCCTGCGTCAATGGGTTTGCCATCGGCATCGTGAAACTGCGCGAGCGTGGCCAGCCGCGGCCGCGGCAACTTGCCGAGCACGGCCTGCGCCAGGACGGGCACGGCCGGGCCGGAAACGCGCACCACGCCGATACCACCGCGCCCGGGCGCGGTGGCGATGGCGGCGATGGTATGCGAGCCGCTTCCCCGGGGCTCGCCCTCGCCGCGTGTGCGGCTCGGGCCAGCCTGTGGCTGTCCAATTTTGTTCCCGACAAAATTGTCGGTCGGCGTCACGCTACTTGGCGGCGGCCCCGATGCTGCGGTTGATCTGCCACTGCTGGGCGATGGAGAGGACGTTGTTCACCACCCAGTAGAGCACCAGGCCCGCGGGGAAGAACAGAAACATACCGGTGAACATGAGCGGCATGAACATGAACACCTTCTTCTGGATCGGATCCAGCGGCTGCGGGTTCATGAGCTGCTGCGCGTACATGGTCACGCCCATGATGATCGGCAGGATGTAATACGGATCCTGCGCCGACAGGTCCCTGATCCACAGGATCCACGGCGCGTGACGCATCTCCACGCTCTCGAGCAGCACCCAGTAGAGCGCGATGAACACCGGGATCTGGATCAGGATCGGCAGGCAGCCACCGAGCGGGTTGATCTTCTCGGTCTTGTACATCTCCATCATCGCCTGATTGAGTTTCTGCTTGTCGTCGCCGTAACGCTCCTTGAGCGCCGCGAGCCGCGGTTGCACCTTCTTCATGTGCGCCATGGACTTGTAGCTGGCCGCGGACAGCGGAAAGAACGCCGCCTTGATGAGCACCGTGAGCAGGATAATGGCCCAGCCCCAGTTGCCGATGAGCCGGTGGATGAACTCAAGCAACCAGAACAGCGGCGCCGAGATCACCGTGAGCCAGCCGTAATCCACCGTGAGGTCCATGCCCTCGGCAAGCGTTTTCAGAATCTTCTGTTCCTTGGGGCCGACATACAGCTGCGTGCGCAGGGTGCCGGTTTTGCCCGGCGCCACGGTCGTGGGCTGTAGCTGTTTGTAGCCGATGACATAGCGACCGCCGTTCAGCACGTCAGTGTAGAACTCGGTGCGTTCGCCGGCCGCAGGCATCCACGCACCGACGAAATAGTGCTGCAGCACCGCCGCCCAGCCGCCGGCGGTTTCGCGCTTGAGTGGTTTCTTGGCCATGTCGTCGAAGGAAATCTTTTCGAACTTGTTCTCCGGCGAGTAGATCGCGCCACCGGTGTAGGTCGGGAGCGCGAACATCGAGTAGCCCTGGTCGGTGTGCGTGCGCTGCAGCTGGCCGTAGAGGTAGCCGCGCCATTCGCGCGGCGCGCGGTTGTCGACCGTGAATTCAACACCGATGACATAGCTGTCACGCCGGAAGACATAAGTCTTGGTGTACAGCGTGCCGTCGGCGGCGCGCCAGGTGAGCGGCACGCGCAGCTCGTTCTGGCCGGCGGGCAGCGTGTAGCCGGTTTCCGCGGCTTGGAACAGCGTGCGGTGATGCGGGAAGTGGCCCTCGTGACCGAGGAGACCGGACTGGGCGACAAATATGTCCGGGCTGCTGTCGGCGAGCAGACGGAACGGCTTGTCGGGTTTGTCCGCCGAAACCGGATAGCGACGCAGATTGACCTCGCGCAGGTCGCCGCCGTGGGTATCGACATAGGCCTCGAACATGTCGGTCACGACCTTGATGCGCCGGCCGCGCTCGAAGGCGTCGGCGCGCGCCGCCGGGGCCCCGGGCGCTACCAGCTTCACGGCCGGTACGTCCGGCGCGCGCGGTACCTCGCCCGCCGGTGTCGCCGGGGCGGTGATCGCCGGTGTCGGCCGCTGCTCCTGCTCCCACGCCTGCCAGAGGAGCATGAGAATCAGGGCCAGGGCGAAGAACAGAAACAGGCGCTGGTTATCCATGGCGCCCGCCTCCGCAGCAGTCCGCGGTTGCCGGCGCCGGTCGGTGCGCCGGCGGTACCGGGTCGTGGCCACCGGCGTGCCAGGGATGACAGCGCGCCAGGCGCCTTAGCGCCAGCCAGCCCCCCCGCCACGCGCCGTGCGCCGCGAGGGCGTCCTCGGCATAGGTCGAGCAGGAGGGATAAAACCGGCAGTGATTTCCGAGTAACGGACTGACCAGGTAGCGGTAGCCGCGTACGAACTTGATCAAGATTTTTTGCATTGCTGTGCGATGCGCTCCCAATGCCGGCCCAGCGACTGACGCAGCGCCGGTGATCCGGTATGACGTGCGAGTGGGTATGCCATCACCACGATATCCAGGCCCGCCAAATCTTCCTGACATTCGCGAAACGACTCTCGGATCTGGCGCTTGATGCGATTCCGGTCCACTGCCCGCGCTGACACCTTCTTCGATATCGCGAGGCCCAGGCGCCCGTGCGGCAGCTGGCTCGGGATTGCAAACACACTGAAGTACTCGTCCCGCGTGCGGCGCCCGCGTTTCATGGCCGCCGAAAACTCCGCCGGCATCGTCAGGCGCCGGGAACGGGGAAGCCCGCGGCGGGCGTGCGCCAATTCTAGGCGCCCAAACGGGCGCGGCCTTTGGCGCGGCGGGCCTTGAGTATGCGTCTGCCGCCCGTGGTCTTCATGCGGGCACGGAAGCCGTGGGTGCGCTTGCGTTTGAGTTTGCTGGGTTGATAAGTGCGCTTCATGGGCCAAGCCTTGTGTGTTGGTTTTTCGCCATCCTTGGCGTATCGGGGCCGGCAAAACTACTGCTTTTAAGCTCCCCTTGTCAATCAAAACCTCGTCCCATATCTTGGGTTGAACGGTTCTCCATACTTGTGGATAAGTATTTGCCGAGCGACTAGACTTCCGTGCCCCCTGCAGTCCGGTTTCGAATCGACAGCAACCATGCAGACACCAATCTGGAAACGCTGCCTTGAGCGCCTCGAAGAGGAGCTTTCACCGCAGCAGTTCAACACCTGGATCCGGCCGTTGCAGGCCGCTGGCGATGAGCGCGCATTGCGCCTGCTGGCGCCTAACCGGTTCGTACAGGAATGGGTCAAGGAACGCTTCCTTGAGCGCATCAGTGAGTTGGTGAACGAACACAGTGCCGGCAACCTTGCGGTGAACATCGAGGTAGGAAGCCAGTCCAGCGGCGCGCATCCGGCCGCGGCTCGGCTCGGCTCGGTGGTAATCAAGCGCCCCACCATCATTGGCCGGCTCAATCCGGAATACACATTTGAAGCACATGTGGAGGGCAAATCCAACCAGCTCGCACGGGCCGCAGCCAAACAGGTCGGTGAAAATCCCGGGGCGGCCTACAACCCGCTTTTTATATACGGTGGCGTAGGCCTCGGAAAAACCCACCTGATGCAAGCCGCAGGCAATTTGATGCTCAAGCATCGTCCGGAAGCAAATATCGCCTATGTGCACTCAGAGCGGTTTGTGGCCGACATGGTCAAGGCGCTGCAACATAACGCGATCAATGAATTCAAAAAGCTCTACCGTGGTTTGGATGCGCTGCTTATTGACGATATCCAGTTTTTTGTCGGTAAGGAGCGCTCGCAGGAAGAATTTTTCCATACTTTCAATGCATTACTAGAAGGTCAGCGCCAGGTAATCATCACGGCCGACAGATTTCCCAAAGAACTTGAGGGGGTTGAGGAGCGGCTGGTGTCTCGTTTTGGCTCCGGCCTTACGGTTTCAATCGACCCTCCGGAATTGGAGACCCGGGTCGCTATCCTTATTAAAAAAGCAAA
>CAKKQL010000011.1 GCA_919902095.1 Acidiferrobacterales bacterium | reverse complement strand
CCCTGCACCGCCGACTCAAGCAGGCTTTCGATCCGCAGCGTATCCTGAACCCCGGCCGTCTCTATTCGGACCTGTAGGAACGCCTCAGACATGCGGGGAAGGACACTATGACCACCAAGATGAAGCCCAGGCACAAACCGATTTATCGCATCCTGTTCCGCAACCAGGACAACCTCTATGAGCTTTACGCGCGCAAGGTCACGCAGGGCAGCCTGTATGCCTTCGTCGAGGTGGAGGACATCCTGTTCGGTGAGCGCAGCAATGTGCTCGTGGACCCGTCCGAGGAGCGGCTCAAGGCCGAGTTTGCCGGTGTGAATCGCACCTACATCCCGTTGCAGGCGGTGATACGCATTGACGAGGTCGAAAAGGAAGGCGCCTCGAAGATCATCGGGACCGGCGGCGACAAGGGCAATGTCACGCCCTTCCCCCTGCCCATGCCGCCCCCGGGACGTAAATCCTGATTCGAACAGCAATCAATAATCGCCGGGCTCCGCCCGCGCGCGGCGCCGGCGGCTATTTCTTCCGGAACAGGCCGTTGAAGAACGCCCGCATTTCGGCCCAGGAACGCGCGTCCGCGTCCTTGTTGTAGGCCAGCGGCATGTTGAACTTCGGCCCGTAGACGTCGGCATCCGGATTCGTGAAGCTGTGTTTGGCGCCCGGGTAGTTGATGAAGCGGTATTTCGCGCCGGCGTTCTCCATTTCCTTCTTGAACGCCTCGATCTGCTCCGCCGTCACGAACGGATCGTCGGCGCCGTTCAGCACCAGCACTTGGGCCTTGACCTTGCCATAACGCGCCGGCTCGCTCGTGCCGAGGCTGCCGTGGAAACTCACCACGCCGGCGAGCTTCTCGCCGGCGCGCGCCATGTTGAGCACCACCGCGCCGCCGAAGCAGTAGCCGATGGCGCCGAGGCGGTCGTTGTCCACGGTCTTGTGCTTCGCCAGCAGCTTGCGCGCGGCCTTGAAACGCGCCTTCATCACCGGCAGGTTCTGCGCCACCTCGCTCATGAACTGTTTGGCGGTGTCCGGATGGTCGGCGGTCTTGCCGCTGCCGTACATGTCCACCGCGAGGGCGGTGTAACCGAGCTCGGCGAGCGTGCGGGCGCGCATGCGCGCGTAGTTGTTGTGCCCCCACCACTCGTGCACCACGAGGATGCCCGGGCGCTTGCCCTTGATGGCGTCGTCATAGGCGAGATACCCCTTCAGCACGACGTCTCCCGCCTGGTATTGCACTTCCTCGCCCTTCACCGCCGCCAAGGCCGCGGTGCTGATAACTGCCAACAGAATGCCGGTCAACCAGCGAAACATGCGATTCTCCCTGAAGTGTCGGTAAGGTCGAAAGCCTACCGCCGCTTTCGGGCGCGGTCAAACCGGACATGTCACGCCGGTACCGCCAAGACCGCAGTAGCCATTCGTATACTTGGCGAGATACTGCTGATGGTAGTCCTCGGCGTAGTAGAGCGTGGGCGCGTCGAGAATCTCGGTGGTGACAGGACCGTGGCCGGCGGCGTGCAACGCCTGTTCGTAAGCATCACGCGTGGCCAGCGCCGCCTGCTTCTGTGCGGACGTGCCGACGTAGATACCGGAGCGGTACTGGGTGCCGACGTCGTTGCCCTGACGCAGGCCCTGCGTGGGATCGTGCGCCTCCCAAAAAACCTTCAAGAGTTGCTCGTAGCGCACGCGCTTCGGGTCGTACACCACCAGCACCACTTCGTTGTGGCCGGTCAGGCCGCTGCACACTTCCTTGTAAGTCGGATTCGGCGTGTGGCCGCCGGCGTAACCCACGGCCGTGGTGTACACGCCGGGCAACTGCCAGAACATGCGCTCCGCGCCCCAGAAGCAACCCATGCCGAACATCGCCTGTTCCAGCCCCGCCGGAAACGGCGGCATCAGCGGATGACCGTTGACGTAGTGGTGCTCCGGCACCGGCATTGTCACGGGCTTGCGATAATTGAACATCAGGAATCTCCGACCGGGTGCGGACCAAAAACCCTATGCGTCATACTTGGAACCACCGCGATCAAGATGGTTCACGGGGAAGCCGACTCGCCGCCGTCCGGCCCGGTCAGGGCGAGTTCCAGGGGCAGCGGTCCATGCCCCGCCGCCCGCCGTGCGGCGTTGATGTGGCTCTGAATCTGCGGCGAGCGCAGCGTGTAGGTTTCGCCCGACCCGTCCGCGCGCTGACGCAACGCCCGCGCCAACGCATCCGGCCGCCAGTACGACCGCAGGTCGCCGAACGGCCCGCCGACCTCCCGCAAATAGGCGGACACGGCACGGGTACACAACATCGGCGGATAGCTCGTCGTGAACGCGGCGCTCCCGCCCCGCGCGGCACCATCCTGAATGATCTGCCACGCGCGCTGCGCGGCCTGGTCCGTGAGCCGGAACGTGAAGACATCGACCGGGCCCTCGTAGTCGAGCACCTCCACCGCCAGCACCTGCATCAGGCCGGCGGAGCGCCCGGACAAAACATCGTGCCGGCGCGCCGCCTTGATCTCGTCCCAGGGAAAACCCGCATACCACTGGCGGCAGTATTTCTCCGTGAGTGTCTGCAGGCATTCATCCAGTTCCTGGCCGTAGTTGCCGCCCGGATCCCAGTAATACTGCTCGTTACCGTGCGTCAGATGCACGCCGGTGTGGCCGGGAGAACCGTGGAGGACGATCACGCGCAATGTCAGCGACTGAGCCGACACCGGCGCCGTGACCAGCATGAGCGCCAGCCAGGCCATCATGGCAAGCGCGCCGCGCATCGTTCGGTATGGTGTTTTTCCGGTCATGGCGTCAAAAAGTACCAAAAGTAAAAGCATTATTCGACTCCCACGGGCGCGAGTCAAAGTACGCGGCCAGTGCAATAATGCCGCTTCCGGTCCGGCGTGCCGGAACGATTCGATGCCAAGCACATGAACGCGAAAAACGGCCATACCGCCCCCGACGCCCTGCTGCTGATTGCCACCGGCTGTCCCCACTGCCCGACGGTACTGGCCGGCGTGAGCGAGTTGGTGAAACAGGGCAAGATCGGCCGGCTGGAGGTCGTCAATATCGTCACGCACCCGCAGGTCGCGCAGGCGCTCGGCGTGCGCGGCGTGCCGTGGCTGCGACTGGGGCCGTTCGAGTTGCCGGGCCTGCGCACGCCGGCCGAACTCGGACAATGGGCCGAACGCGCCGGCACGCCCGCAGGGCTAGCCGAGTATTTCCGCGAGCTGCTCGATAGCGGCGAACTCGCCAAGGTGCTTGCGGCAGTGAAACGCGATTTTTCCCAACTCGACGCACTGCTTCTGCTGCTGGCCGATCCCGAAACCACGCTGACTGTGCGCATCGGCATCGGCGCGGTGCTGGAGGAATTCGCCGGCAGCGCGGAGTTGCAGCAACAAGTGGACGCGCTCGGAAAACTCACGCGGAGCAAGGATACCCACATCCGCGGCGATGCCGCGCACTTTCTCGCGCTCACGCGCGATGCGCGCGCCGTGGCTTATCTCAAACCGCTGCTGAACGACCCGGAACGGCAAGTGCGCGAGATCGCGCAGGAAAGCCTGGCGCTGCTGGAAAATACTTAGCAGCTACCCCAAAAATGAAATCAACCGCCAGGACGCCAGGAACGCCAGGGTTCGGGGATTAATGAAATTGCTTTTCCTGGCGGCCTTGGCGTCCTGGCGGTTCAAGATCGTTTCCGTTTCTGGACGCTTTGGGGATTACTGAGATGGCTAGTCCTTCCGGACGAATCGCAGAAAATAGTTCTCCCGCAGGAAGCCCTTTTCCTCGACGAACCGGAACCCCTCTGCCTCGACCTCGCGAATCACGGCCTGCTGGTCGGCGCGCACGTGCCCGATAATCCAGGCCGAGCTCTGGCCCTCGACGCGGCGGTAATCCACGATGATGAGTACCCCGCCCGGTCGCAGCGCGTGACGAATGGACGCGAGCGTCGGTTTCGGTTGCTCGAAGTGGTGGTAGGTGTCGCAGATGAAGGCGATGTCAATGGAACCCGGCGGCAGGCGCACGTCGGTCTGGGTGTTGACGATGCCCTCGACATTGGCAAGACCCTCGGCGCGCGCCAGGCGCTGGATGTTGCGCACGAACTCGCGCGAGATGTCCACGGCATAGACCTTGCCTTCCGGACCGACGGCGCGCGCAAACAGGCGCGTGAAGAGGCCGGTACCGGCGCCGACATCGGCGACCGCCGCCCCGCGCCAGAGGCCGACGGCCTCGACAATGACATGGCGGCGGTCGTAGACCTCGCGCCCGGGCCGCTCGAAGCGCTCGACCCATTCCTGAAAATCGGGATTGTGGTACGGCTGATTGATTTCCGGCCTGGCGCCCGGGGCGTCCGCGGACCAGGCCGGCAGCACCAGCCCCAGCAGAATCAGAACAACACTGACGAGGCGGCGCATGGCACTCAGCCCGGCGGCTTCAGGTTTTCCGCGTACATGTTGCAGAACAGCGCGCCCTGCTCGAGCGCGTCGTCGAGCGCCACGTGCGTGTGCGAGAGATTGGCGTCGAACCAGCGCTTCGGCAGGTAGGTGCGGCTGGTGAGGCGGAACTCGCTCTTGCGCATGCCCATCGCGTAGGAGCGGACGTCGAGCGCGTTCTCGCGGAACGGCCGCTCGCCGGTGAAGCGCACGATATACCAGTAGACCCACATGAAGTCCCAGCTCGCGGGCCAGCCGAGGAACACCGGTCGCCCGGGCAGCTTCGCCAGCCAGGCGAGATACTCGGGCATCACCGTTTCCGGCGGCCGCACGTCGCGGCGGCACGCGGCCCAGGCGTCGGGAAACTGCTGCCACCACTCCATGGTTTTCGGATGGGTGCCGGCCCCCGCCAGCGTCTCCAGATTGGCGCTGTAGGTGGAGAGCAGGGTCTTGTGCTCGCCCCCTCCCTGGGGCTCACCCTCGCCGCTTTGCATCCTTGGCTTCGCAACCGGTACCTCCTTGTACCGCTCCTGCGGCTCGGGCCAGCGCGCTTCGCTGCGCTGTCCAAGTTTGCTCCCGGCAAACTTGTCGGCCTGTACCACATAGGCCGCCGAGGCGAAGCTCAGCATCGAATACGGACCCGGAATCGGGCCGTCGGCTTCGATGTCGGTGCTGACATAGATTTCGGTCGGTTTGGTCATTCGCCTTCGTCCAGCCACTGCACGAGATAGTAGAGCATGTACCCCTCCGAAGATCGCGACGGGCCGAGAACGATGGCGGGATAGCGCTTGGCCCCGACGTCCGCCTGCGCAATCGCCGCCGCGCGCGACTCCACCGCTTGTACGCAGTTGTCCGGGAACCGATCGCGGTGTCGCCGCGGCGCATACACCACGGCGAACTGTTCCCTGACGACATTGGCTTCCGGATCGAGCTTGATGCGGCTCATGCGGTTATTCTATCCGAGAGCCTCGCTATCTGCCGCGGCGGTGATTGTCGCTATGCGCACCGGTGCGCAACAGGCTACCATTGGCACCGCCACCGACCCGCCGCCCGCCCCGCGCCATGGATTCCCCGCAAGAATTTTTCGCCACCTGCCCCAAAGGCATCGAATCGCTGCTGGCCGAGGAGCTGCGCGCGCTCGGCGCCGAATCGGTGCGCGAGACGCGCGCCGGCGTGGCGTTTGCCGGCAACCTCGCCACCGGCTATCGCGCCTGTCTGTGGTCGCGGCTGGCGAGCCGCGTGCTACTCCCGCTGGCGCGCTTTCCCGCGCCCACGCCCGAGGCGCTGTATGCCGGCGTGCAGACGATTGCGTGGCAGGAGCATGTCGCGCCCGCGGGCACGCTGGCGGTGGACTGCGCCACGGTGCAATCGGCGGTCAATCATTCGTATTACGCCGCGCTCAAGACCAAGGACGCGATCGTGGACCAGCTGCGCGAACGCTTCGGCGTGCGCCCGTCGGTGGATACCGGCCGGCCCGACCTGCGGGTGAATTTATATCTCTACCACGACGAGGCCACGGTAAGCATCGATCTCTCCGGCGAAAGCCTGCACCGGCGCGGCTACCGCGCGCAGCCGGTCGAGGCGCCGCTGAAGGAGAACCTCGCGGCTGCCATCCTGTTGCGCGCCCAGTGGCCGGCGATCGCGAAAGCCGGCGGCGCGCTCGTGGACCTGATGTGCGGCTCGGGCACGCTGCCGATCGAGGCCGCGCTGATGGCGGCCGACATCGCCCCCGGGCTGCTGCGGCCGTACTACGGTTTTCTCAGATGGCCGCAGCACGATGCCGACACCTGGGCGGCGCTGCTCACGGAGGCGCGCGAGCGGCGCGAGGCGGGACTGAGGCAGCTGCCGCCGATCCACGGCTACGACCACGACCCGCGCGCCATCCGCGCCGCCAAGGACAACATCGTCGGCGCCGAATTGCCGAACCGGATTCTCGTCAAGCAACGCGATCTCGCGGCCTGTGCGCCGGACGACGCCCTGCCCCGAGGACTGGTGATTGCCAACCCGCCGTACGGCGAGCGTCTGGGCGAAGCCCGCGAACTGCCGGCGCTCTACGCCGAACTCGGGCAGGCGCTCAAGCGCTGCTTCCGCGGCTGGCCGGCCGCGGTGTTCACCGGCAACCCGGAGCTCGGCAAGCACCTCGGCCTGCGCGCGCAACGCATGCACACGCTCTTCAACGGCGCCATCGAGTGCAAGCTGCTGCACTTCGAGATCACCGAGCAGTGGTTCATGCGCGAACGCGCGCCGATCACCGATCCCGCGAAACTCGGCCCGGGGGCGGAGATGTTCGCCAACCGCCTGCGCAAAGACCTGAAGCACTTCGGGCGCTGGGCCAAGCGCCAGGAGATTTCCTGCTACCGCCTGTACGACGCCGACCTGCACGAATACAACCTCGCCATCGACGTGTACGAGGGCGCCAAGCGCTGGGCGCACGTGCAGGAGTACGAAGCGCCGGCGAGCGTCGAGGAGCGCCTGGCGCAGAAGCGCCTGAATCAGGCGTTGGCGGTGATTCCGCTGGTTCTGGAGATTCCGCCGGAGCAGATGTTCTTCAAGGTGCGCCGGCGCCAGAAGGGCCGCACGCAGTACGAGAAGCTCGCCACCACCGGCGAGTTCCACGAGGTGCGCGAAGGGCCGTGCCGGCTGCTGGTGAACTTCACCGATTATCTCGACACCGGCCTGTTCCTCGACCATCGCCTGACGCGCGCAATGCTGGGCGAAATGGCCAAGGGCAAGCGCTTTCTCAATCTCTTCGGCTACACCGGCAGCGCCACGGTGCACGCCGCGCTCGGCGGCGCGCGCTCGACGATGACCGTGGACATGTCGTGGACGTACCTCGATTGGGCGCAGCGCAATCTGGAGTTGAACGGCGTCCGCGTCCGTGAGCACGAACTGGTCCAGGCGGACGTGCTCAAGTGGATCAAGGACTACAAAGGCCGGCGCTTCGATCTCATCTTCCTCGACCCGCCGACGTTTTCGCGCTCCAAGCGCATGGAGGATGACTTCGACGTGCAACGCGACCACGCGGGGCTGATCCAGGACGCGGTCGCGCTGCTCGAACCTGACGGCGTGCTGATTTTTTCCACCAACCTGCGCAAGTTCAAGCTGGACCCGGATCGGCTGCCGGGCCTGAAAATTGAAGACATCACCCGCCGCACGATTCCCGCGGATTTCGAGCGTAACCCGCGCACCCATCAGTGCTTCCGGATAACACGCGGCGTCTGATATATAACGGTCCATGAAAGTCATCGTTCTGGGCAGCGGCGTCATCGGCGTCACCAGCGCCTATTACCTTAATAAGGCCGGTCACGAGGTCACGGTCATTGATCGGGCCGACGCGCCGGGCAGGGAAACGAGCTTCGCCAACGGCGGCCAGGTCTCCTGGGGCGCGGGCGGCCCTTGGGCAGCGCCGGGGATTGCGTGGACCGCCTGCAAATGGCTGTTCAAGCCGCATTCGCCGCTGGTGCTGCGTCCGCGCCTCGATCCGGCGATGTGGTCGTGGATGCTCCAGTTCCTGCGCAATGCCACGCCCGCGCGCTACGCCATCAATAAAGAGCGCATGCTGCGCCTCGCGCGCTACAGCCACGCATGCATGCAGCAACTGCGACAGGAAACCGGCATCCATTACGACGAACAGACCCGCGGCACGCTGATTCTCTTTCGCACCCAGCAGGACCTGGACAAGGCCGCGGCCGACACGGCCCTGCTCGACCGTTTTGGCGTGCCATATCAATTACTCAGCCGCTCCGGCTGCCTCGCCCACGAGCCGGCGCTTAAACCGGTGAAGTGGAAAATCGTCGGTGGCGTCCACTATCCCGAGGACGAATCCGGCGACTGCCATCTGTTCACGCACAACCTCGCGCAGCTTGCCGAAAAAGCGGGTGTGCGGTTTCAGATGCAGACGACGATTAATCGACTGGAAACATCTGCGGGCGACCAGATCGCGCGCATCGTCACCGATCGCGGTGAATTCGCAGCCGATGCCTATGTCCTCGCCTGTGGCAGCTACTCGCCGCTGCTGCTGCGCCCGCTCGGCATCAGGTTGCCGGTCTATCCACTCAAGGGTTACTCGATAACAATTCCGGTCACGCACCCCGACGCCGCGCCCATCGGTACACTCTCGGATGAGACTTATAAAGTCGTCATCACCCGCCTCGGCGACCGCCTCCGTGCCGCCGGTACCGCGGAACTCGCAGGCTACGACCTCTCGCTCCCCCGCCGTCGCTGCGAAACCCTCGCCCACGTGCTCCGCGACCTGTTTCCCCACGCCGGCGATTTCTCAAACGCCGAATACTGGACCGGCCTGCGCCCGATGACCCC
This sequence comes from Acidiferrobacterales bacterium, assembly GCA_919902095.1. The sequence goes on along the minus strand of CAKKQL010000011.1, from coordinate 11,358 downwards.
CGACAATCCGCCGGTGCTCGGCGTGACACCTTATAAAAATCTGTTTCTTAATACTGGCCACGGAACGCTTGGGTGGACTATGAGTTGCGGCTCCGGGAGAGTGTTGGCGAACGTAGTTGCCGGCCGTCGATCGGAAGTCGACCTCGATGGCCTGACCCTCGCACGCTTCGGCTAAGGAACCTCTGATCAAGTCCCCAAACAACTACTCCTCACGCGAAGACGCGAAGGTTTTTCTTGAATTATTCAAAGAGATTTTCTTTGCGACCTTTCCGTCCTTTGGTCCGCTACCGGCACCTCCCTGTGCCGCTCCTGCGTTCTCTGCGTCTTTGCGTTGAAAATTCATACTTAATCAGAACTTCCCTAATGCACAGCTAGCCCGTACTCCACGCCCGCGGGCGCTTCATCCCGGCGATCTTGCAGGCCTGCTGGACGTAGCCGTAGGGAAAGAGTTTGTACAACAGGTCGCGGCCCGGCACGCCGTATTTCCCGGTGAGGTATTTGATGACGAAGCGGGCGTCGGCGGCGACGCGGTGCTCCTCGAAGTAGCCGCGCATGAAGCGCAGCACGTCCCAGTGTTCGGGACCGAGGTTGATGTTCTCTTTTCCGGCAATTCCCCTGGCGATGTCCTCGTTCCAGTTCTCCGGATCCACGAGGTAGCCTTCACTGTCGGTACGAACGGTCGTCGTCTGCGATGGCATGTACTGCTCCTCTCTCGAAGTGATTCAGGTGCAAGATGCTTGTCTCACCTACCTGATTAAACCTCGCGCATCCACACCGCCATTGTCCAGAAGAGAGGCGCGCGTATCCCGATAGGGATACGCTGAGAAAAATGCGCGTGCAACCACGGAGTTGGAAAAAGTCAGATCAGTTCTATCCAGTGCCGCACGGGCACGGTGGCGCCGGTCTGGAGATGCACGAGACAGCCGATGTTGGCGCTGGCAATAATCTCCGGCTGTCCGGATTGCAGCGCAGCAAGTTTGTTGTCGCGCAGTTGCCGCGACAGCGCCGGCTGCAGCAGCGAGTAGGAACCCGCCGATCCGCAACACTGACGCCCGTCCGGCACCGGCGCCAGCGTGAAGCCGAGACCCGTCAGTATGCCCTCCACGACGCCGCCCAGCTTCTGTCCGTGTTGCAGCGAGCACGGCACCTGGAATGCGACCTTCATACCCGGCCTGATGCCGGATTTGAGCGGCGACAAATCCTCGTTCGCCAAGATTTCGCTCAAGTCCTTCGTCAGCGCCGAAACACGTTTCGCCTTGATGGCATAGGCCGGGTCGCCGCGCAGCAGATGGCCGTAATCCTTGACGTGCACACCGCAGCCGCTGGCGGTCATGACTATGGCCTCGCAGCCCGATTCGATATGCGGCCACCAGGCGTCGATGTTGTGCCGGGCGAAATCGAGGGCGCCGTCGGGATCGGAGGTGTGATGATGCAGCGCCCCACAGCAACCGGCATTTTCGGCGGCAATGAGCGCGATGCCGAGGCGGTCGAGGACACGCGCGGCGGCAAGGTTGATGTGGGGCGCCATCGCGGGCTGCACGCAACCTTCCAGCACCAGCATCTTCCTTGCGTGGCGCGGCGCGGGCCAGGCTGGCGTCCTTTGCCGTGCAGGAACCGAACGCTTCATGAACCCCGGCATCAACGGACGCACCAACTGGCCCAGGCGCAGCAACGGCGTGAAGCGTGCGGGATAGGGAACGACCGCGCGCAGCAGCGCCCGCGACAGGCGCGCAAGCAGCGGGCGCGCGACTTTCCGATCCACCAGTTCACGGCCAATCTCAAGCAGCGCGCCGTAGCGCACACCCGACGGACAGGTGGTTTCGCAATTGCGGCAGGTAAGGCAACGATCGAGGTGCGTGAGTGTCGAATACGTGACCGGCTTGCCCTCCAGCATTTCCTTTATCAGGTAAATGCGCCCGCGCGGACCGTCGAGCTCGTCGCCCAGCAACTGGTAGGTCGGACAGGTGGCGTTGCAGAAACCGCAGTGCACGCAGGTGCGCAGTATGGCGTCGGCCTCGCGCCCGGTGGCGGTGTCGCGGACGAAATCGGCGAGCGCGGTCTGCATGCGGCGAAGATACACGATTCCCGCGGGGGCGGCGCCCCCTTGCCGCGTCAAAGCGAGTCCGTATACTTGCGCGATTGCCGTCATCCAAACCCGTTTCGAACAAGGGGATATTCATGAAATTCACTTCCTTCCAGCCGCCGGTGCGCACGCTCATGGGCCCGGGCCCGTCGGACGTGCACCCGCGCGTGCTCGCGGCGATGGCGCGCCCGACCATCGGCCACCTCGACCCCAGGTTTGTCGAGATGATGGACCAGATCAAGGCGATGCTGCAGTACGCCTTTCAGACGAAAAACGCGCTCACGATTCCGGTATCGGCGCCCGGTTCCGCCGGCATGGAGACCTGCTTCGCCAATCTGGTCGAGCCGGGCGACAAGGTCATCGTCTGCGTCAACGGCGTATTCGGCGGGCGCATGAAAGAGAACGTCGAACGCTACGGCGGCGTGCCGGTCGTGGTCGAGGACAACTGGGGCGAGCCGGTGGACCCGCACAAACTCGAAGATGCGCTCAAGAAAAACCCCGATGCCAAACTGGTTGCGTTCGTGCACGCCGAGACCTCGACCGGCGCGCAGTCGGACGCAAAAACCCTGTGTGCCATCGCGCACAAACACAACTGCCTCACCATCGTGGATGCCGTGACCTCGCTCGGTGGCAGCCCGCTCAAGGTGGACGAATGGGGCATTGACGCCATCTACTCCGGCTCGCAGAAGTGCCTGTCCTGCACGCCCGGACTCTCGCCCGTAAGCCTGAGCGAGCGCGCGGTGGAACGAATCAAGCACCGCAAGCACAAGGTCACAAGCTGGTTCTTCGACCTGAACCTCGTCATGGGCTACTGGGGCAGCGGCAAACGCACCTACCACCACACCGCCCCGATCAATCCGCTCTACGGGCTGCACGAGGCGCTGGTGATGCTGACCGAGGAAGGACTGGAAAATTCCTGGGCGCGCCACCGCCAGCATCATCTGGCGCTGCGCGCCGGCATCGAGGCCATGGGCCTGCGGTTTCTGGTGCGCGAGGATGCGCGTCTGCCGCAATTGAATGCCATTGTCATGCCCGAGGGCGTGGACGAGGCGCAACTGCGCGCGCGCCTGCTCAACAACTACGACCTCGAAATCGGCGCCGGCCTGGGCGTCCTGGCCGGCAAAATCGTGCGCATCGGCCTCATGGGCCACACCAGCAACATGAAGAACGTGTTCTATTGCCTCAATGCGCTTGAGGCGGTGCTGGCGGAGATGCACGCGCCGATCGAAAAAGGCGTGGCGGTACATGCCGCCCAGCGGGCGCTGGCGTAACCGATCGCCACTGCTGAAACCGCGCCAATCCTCACGGCTTCGGGGCCCGCGCTGCACCAACCCCGCCTTTGGGCGTATATTGAGCGGCCCCTTCACCGCCGTTACCCGCATGGAAAGCAACAACACCTTCCACGCCGCGCACGCGCATTCGCCTGACTGGCTGCAGGCGGTTAACAGCTGCCTGGCGCAACTCGACGACTCCAGGGACGAAGGAGGTAGAGCAACGCCGGGAGCAGTTGCCGACGACGCCTCGCCGGGCGCGAATCTCGGCTTTCTGTACGTCACCGACGGCTTCACCGAGCACCTGCCGCGCATCCTCGACTATCTCAAGGAGCAGACCGACATCGAGGACTGGGTCGGCACCGTCGGCACCGGCATCTGCGGCACCGGCCAGGAGTATTACGACGAGCCGGCGATCAGCGTGATGCTGGCGGAACTGCCGGTCGGCAGCTTCCGCGTGTTCCCGTCCATCCGCGCCGACATGAGCGAGTTCACCCAGGCAGACCGCGACTGGTGCGCGACCGCCCACGCGCATTTCGCCATCGTCCACGGCGACCCGCGCAACCCGAAGACGCCGGCCCTCATCGAACAGCTTTCGGACGCGTTGCAGGGCGGGTTTCTCGTCGGCGGACTGACTTCCGCGCGCGGCGCCCATACCCAGATTGCCGGCAAGCTCACCGAGGGCGGCGTGTCCGGCGTGCTGTTTTCGGACACCGTCGCCGTCACCACCGCGCTCACGCAGGGCTGCACCCCGCTCGGGTCCAAGCACGAGATTACCGAGTGCCAGGACAATATCGCCATCAAGCTCGACGGGCGCCCGGCGCTGGAGGTGTTTCAGGAGGAAATCGGCGAGCTGCTGGCGCGCGACCCGGCGCGCATCGCCGGCTACATCATGGCCGGCTTCCCGATCAAGGGCTCGGACACCGGGGATTACCTGGTACGCAACATCCTCGGCGTGGACACGCGTCACCAGCTCATCGCCATCGGCGAACCGCTCGACACCGGCGACATGCTCCAGTTCTGCCGGCGCGACAACCGCAGCGCCTATGAGGACCTGTTGCGCATGCTGCGCGATATCCGCGCGCGCAGCCCGCAGCCGCCCCGCGGCGGCGTGTACTACTCCTGCCTCGGACGTGGCAACCACATGTTCGGCCCCAACTCCGAGGAGCTCAAGACCATTCGCCAGGAACTCGGGGAATTTCCACTCGTCGGGTTCTTCGCCAGCGGCGAGATTTCGCACAGCCGCCTGTACGGCTTCACCGGCGTGCTGACCCTGTTTCACTAGATTGCCGGCGCCGCCCGCAATCAACCGCCGTGGAATCCACCCTGCCGCTGCTGCTCTTCTTCGACCCCGCAACCGCGCGCAAGCGGCAGGCGCGCGGGCACATGACTACAAAGGAACGGCTGGAGAAGCGCCTGTTTTGCGCCGCCTGCCGCCATCCCGTCACCCATCAGGATGCGCGCATCTGCGTACAGGGCGCGCATGAACATGTCTGTACCAACCCGCTTGGACTCACATTCCATATCGGCTGCTACCGCGAGGCCAGCGGTTGCGAGGTGACGGGGACGGCGACGCCGGAGCACAGCTGGTTTCGGGGTTATGCCTGGCGCATCGCGCATTGCGCGCACTGCCACACGCACCTCGGCTGGGCGTTTGAATCCGCGGGCGATAACTTCTATGGGCTGATTACCCACCGACTGACGTCGGAAGGGATGACGGGATAATTTCGTTTTGGCAGACGGGCGGAGAGGTCGATCAGCCACGCTCTTTCAGCAACAGACGCACATCGTGCGCTAGGTCATCCACGGACGCATCGTTCTTCCACAGCAGCCGCAGCTTGCCCTTGGCGTCCTTTACCATCATGCCGCCGGAGTGATCGACGAGAACCTGGCCGGAGGCATCTTTGGGATTGGCGGCGTAGGCAACCTTGTAATCCTGCGCGACCTTCGCAATTTCCTGCGCGCTGCCGGTGAGGCCGAGGAACGACGGATGGAATTTCGGCACGAAGCCGGCAAGCTGTTTGACGGTGTCATGCCCAGGGTCGACCGTGACGAACAACACCTGCACGCGCTCGGCGTCGGCGCCGAGCTGCTTCTGGAGGCCTGCCAGTTTGGCGAGCGCGGGCGCGCAGATGTCGGGACAGTGGGTGTAGCCAAAGAACAGGACCACCACCTTGGTTTGAAAATCCGACACCTTGACGCGCTTGCCGGTGTGCGCGGTGAGCTCGAAATCGCCACCCCACTCGACGCCGCTGATGTCGGTACCCTTGAAGACGGGCTTGGCCGGCACGCACGCCGCGAGCAACAGTAGCGCGAACAGAAAGGCAGCGGCACGAAAGGGATGACAAGATTTGCACATATCTGAAAAAAGGATAATGGACAGGATTAACAGGATTTACAGGATTAAACCGGCAAGAACAGAAAGGATTTTCTGATTTTTCAAGAATTAATCCTGTAAATCCTGTCTATATCCGTCTTTTTTATTTAGTACAGCGCCGACTGCAGCGCCTCGTGAATATAGAGGCGATAGTGGTCGATCAAAAGCAGCGCGAACAACAGCGACAGGTACTGGATCGAATAGCGGAAGGTCTTGCGCGCGAGCGCGTCGCTGTACCCGCGGTACAGCCGCCAGGCGTAATACAGAAACACGATGTTCAGCGGGATCGCGCCGGCGAGATACAGCCAGCCGCTCATGTGCGTGGCGAACGGCATGACCGTCACCGCCGCGAGCAGCACGGTGTAGAGCAGGATCTGCAGGCGCGTGAACCGGCTGCCGTGGGTCACCGGCAGCATCGGGATGCCGGCGCGGGCGTATTCCTTCTCGCGGTAGAGCGCCAGCGCCCAGAAATGCGGCGGCGTCCACAGAAAAATAATCAGGAACAACAGCAGCGCGTCCGGCGCGACGTTGCCGGTGATCGCGGCCCAACCGAGCACCGGCGGTGCGGCCCCGGCGGCGCCGCCGATGACGATGTTCTGCGGCGTGGCGTGCTTGAGCCAGACGGTATAGACGACCGAGTAGCCGATGAGCGAGATAAAGGTCAGCACCGCAGTGAGCACATTGACCCCGGCGACGAGGATGACCATGGACAGGATGCCGACCGCGAAGGCGAATGCCAGCGCCTCGGTCGTGGTGAGCTGGCCGGTGGGCAGCGGCCGGCCGCGCGTGCGCTGCATCTCGGCGTCGGCCCGGCGGTCGAGGATGTGATTGAAGGCCGCGGCCGAGCCCGAGGCGAGCGCGATGCCGAGAGTGCCGAAGACGAAGGCGCCGAGCGGCAGCGCCGCGGGCGTCGACAGGAACATGCCGACCACGGCGGTGAAGACGATGAGCGACACCACGCGCGGCTTGGTCAGCTCGAGGTATTCGCGCGCCAGCAGCCTGAGGCTGCGCCGGTGCGTTTCGAGCACGGCGGCGCCGTGCTGGGTGTCCGATGTCTGGGCAGTCGTCTTCATGCGTTGCGTTTCTCGGGCCGGGCAACCGGCCGCACGACGTGATACAGGGTCACCAGACTCAGGAGCAAGCCGGCCGCGGCGGCGCTGTGCGCCACCGCGGTGGTCAGCGGCAGGCGGGTGACGGCGCCCATTATACCAATCCCGGCGGCGGTGAGCAGCGCCGCGAGCACCAGCATTCCGTAGCGGCATAGACGGTCGCGCCCGCCGATACGCCAGACATGCAGGCCCAGCCAGGTGACATAGATCAAGGAAACCGCCGCCGCCAGGCGGTGGCTCATCTCAAGCGCCATCGCCGTGGCCAGGTCCGGACGCCCGGGGGCGGTGAACGCCGCGAACAGATTGCCCGGCCACCACTCGCCGCGACAGGCGGGATACTCCGGGCACGGCAGGCCGATGCCGCTCACCATGGCCCAGCCGCCGAGCGCGGCGGCCACACTTGCGAGTCCGAGTCCCGTCAGCACGCGCGGGCGCAGCGCGCGGGTCGCGGCGGATTCCGTCACCGGCCGCCAGAAGCGCCGCTCGCGCAGCGCCACCCACCACAACAGCGCGCACACCGTCATGCCCGCGCACCATTGCCACAGCGCGCCGAGTTCCATCACGCGCGCGGCGGCGGCGCTGCCGACCAGCGCGAACGCCACCAGCGGCAGCAGCCAGCGCCGGTCGATCGGACGCAGGCGCCGCTGCCAGCCGAACCCGGCGAGCCCGGCGAGGCCCAGCGCCAGCGCGCCGTCGGCGATGTCACGGGCGATGCCGACGGCGGTCGGCGGCGCAGGATCCGCCGCTACCGCAACCGCGACCTGACGGTAGCACTCGGGCCAGTCGGGACAGAGTGCGCGCGCCTCGAGCTGGCGCGCCCAGGCGCCGAACAGCAGCCACGCCAGCGCCAGCAGCAACACCGGCACGGCAAAGGCGAGGAAGCGGCGTGCGTGCGGCACCGGTCAGCCCACCTGCGACACGCGCAGCAGGCGCGCCAGGTCCTTGCGCATGCGGTTGGCGTCGGCGTCCGCCGGCCAGCTCATCATGAAGTTGCCGATCGGATCAACGAGGTACACGCGGTTCAAATTATCGGGTGGCACACCGGGCGTGAGTTCAAAACGAGCGGCAAACGCGCGCACCGGCGCCGCCGGACCGGCGACGACAAGCATGCCCGGGTAAGCCTTGATGGCGTCGCGCAACCCGTCACGCGTGCGTGCGTCCGTAACCGCTAACACCGCACGCACGCGCTCGGCCTCTTTGCCCTGCGCCAGGATCACGCGCTGCATCTTGTCGAGGTTCGCCGTGCACGGATCGCGACACTCGTCGGGGGCGAAGACAACCAGCGACCACTTTCCCCGCAACGCCTCGAGCGCCAGCGTTTTGCCCTCGATCGTCTCCAGCGTCAGCGCCGGCAGCGGGCGCGGCGGGCGCACCAGCTCGCCGTAGTTGCCCGAGGACTCCGGGCGCCAGCCGGAGTAATAGAGCGCGTAGGCGATCAATATCGGCAGGGCGAAGATGAGCGCCAGGATCAGCATCCGGCGCCGGGCGCGCGCCGCCGGAGAATTGCCGGTTATGCCGTTCATGTATCGCTCCGTTCGGTTGCAGAAGTGGCGTCGTCCGCGCCGCTGCGGCGGCGGAAACCGAGAAACAGGTAGATCGCCAGCAATGTCGCGGCGAGCATGAACCACTGGAAGGCATAGCCCTGGTGCACGGCGATGCCGGCATCGAGCCGGGTCCAGTCGCGCGTGAAGCCGCCGGCCGGGCTCTGCGGATCGAGCAGGATCACCACCGGCTGCACCGGATACGGCACCGCGCCCACGAAGCGCGCGAGGTCCATGTGCTGCCAGACGGTCTGGCCGTTATCCTGCAGCGCGGCCTCCGGCCCCAGCCGGAACGGCATCGAAGCCGGCACCGTCGCGACGCCGGCAATCTCCTGCAGGCCGGCGGGCGTCTCCACCGGCGGCAGCTGGGCGCGGTCGGAACCGAGCGGGATCCAGCCGCGGTTCACGAGCACGCGCACCTCGCTGCCGTCGGTTCGGAGCGGTGTGACGACGTGAAACCCGGCGCGCCCCTGGTGCACGCGGTTGTCGATCAGCAGCTGGCGTTGCGGCTCGTAGTGTCCACGCGCGCGCACTCGGTAAAACCGCAGGTCCTCGGCGCGTTGCAGCCGCGGCTCGATTTTCACCGCCGGGCCGAGGGCGCGCGCGTCGTATTCCTCCTGCAGCGACTGCTTTTCGGCGGCGCGCTGCAACTGCCACCAGCCGAGGGCCAACAACACCGGCAGCAGCGCCAGCACCGCGAGCGTGGGCACCAGCCCGGCACGGAAGCGGCGCGTCATGCCTGCGCCCCGGCCGACACCGCTGACGCATGGCGCGCGCCCGCGCCGCGGCTTCGGCTATAATGGCCGCCTCTTGCCCCGCCGGAGCGCACCATGGTCAAGACGTTTGTCATCCTCATGCTGGTCGCCATCTTCGCGAGCCTGTTCTCGGCGCTCGTCTTCCTGTTCAAGGACCGCGGCCACAGCACGCGCACGGCCCAGGCGCTCACTTGGCGCATCGGGCTGTCGCTGACGCTGTTCCTCCTGCTCATGGCGGGATTTTACTTCGGGATCATACCGCCGGAAGGCATTTCGGCAATTCGCTGAAAGACGAATTCACAGGATTAACAGGATTTCGCAGGATTTACAGGATTAAATCCAAAAGCCTCCCGGATTTCACGGGAAGCCCCAGTCCCAAACAAAAAGGCGCTGCCGGTCACCGGCAGCGCCTTTGTTTTTACGCCTTTTGGTGTCCGGTTACAGCCAGTACACGAAGATGAACAGGAACAGCCAGACCACGTCTACGAAGTGCCAGTACCAAGCCACGGCCTCGAAACCGAAGTGGTTGTCCGGGCGGAAGTGGCCCTTGAGCGCGCGCGCCAAAATCACGATCAGCATGATCGTGCCCATGGTCACGTGGAAACCGTGGAAACCGGTGAGCATGAAGAACGTCGCGCCGTAGATGCCGGTCTTGAGCGTGAGCCCGAGCGCGGTGTAGGCATGGGCGTACTCGTAGGCCTGCAGCGAAAGGAACGTGAGGCCGAGCGCGACGGTGAGGAACAGGCCGATCACGAGCTGCGAACGGTTGCCCTTGAGCAGGCCCCAGTGCGCCCAGGTGACGGTTGCGCCCGAGGTGAGCAGGATGAGCGTGTTCATCGCCGGAATGCCCCAGGCGCCCATGGGCGAGAACTGGTTGGCGCCGGGGGTGCTGTCGGCCGCGATCGGCATCGGGCCCTTCGGGCCGGCGGTCGGCCAGGTGGCATCGTAGCCGGGCCAGAGCATCTCGGTGGCACCGAGCCAGTCCACAGCCCACTGGCGCACGTAGAACAGCGCGCCGAAGAACGCGGCGAAGAACATGACCTCGGAGAAGATGAACCAGGCCATGCCCCAGCGGAACGAGCGGTCCACCTGCTGGTTGTAGGTACCGGACTCGCTCTCGGCGATGACCTGACCGAACCAGCGGAACATCACGTACACAATGATGGCGGTGCCGGTGAGCATGACCCACGGACCGGCGCCAACGCTGTTCATGGTGAGCACGAAGCCCAACGCCAGACAGAACAGGCCGGCCGAGGTGATGACCGGCCACGGGCTTGGGTTCGGCAGGTAGTAATTACCGTTTGCAGTGGACATACATTATCCCCTTTCGGATTTTAGTTAATCGTTTCAGGTGCCCGGCGCATGTGCCGATGCGTGATGCGCATGGTCGTGGGCATCCAGGGCCATGGCCTCGCCGCCGTACTTCGCGGCCTGCACCTTGTTCGTATTGAAGAAGGTATACGACAGCGTGACGGTGTGGACGTTCTTGTCGATCGCCGGGTCCACCACGAAGCGCACCGGCATCTCGCGCGCCTCGCCCGGCTTCAGGGTCTGCTGGGTGAAGCAGAAGCACTCGATCTTCTTGAAGTGCGCCGCGGTCAGGCCCGGCGCCACGCTCGGCACCGCCTGGCCGGTAATGGTCTCGTCGGTGGTGTTGCGCACGTAGTATTTCACTTCCTTGACCTCGCCCGGATGCACGGCAAGTTTGGCGGTCAGCGGCTTGAACTCCCACGGCAGGCCGGTGGTGGCCAATCCGGTGAATTCAACCGTGACCGTGCGGCTCGCGTCCACAGCCCTGGCCGCCACGGCCTGCTCATCAGTGCGCCCGGTCTTTCCATTCAACCCGAACGCCTGGCACATGAGATCGTACATGGGCGAGAGCGCGTAGCCGAAGCCGAACATGGCCAGCGTCACGACGCCGAGCTTGACCGCCAGGCGGCGGTTGGCGCGCGCGATGTTCTGCTTCGGGTGCGTCTTGTCGTGCATGACTTCGGCCATGGTTCTCGTAGGCGCGCCTTACTTGATCTTCGGCGCCACCGCGAACGTGTGGTACGGCGGCGGCGACGGCAGCGTCCACTCCAGGCCCTCGGCGCCTTCCCACACCTTGTCGGTCGCCTTGGCGCCGCCCTTCATGGACTGGATCGCCAGGTAGAAGAAGATCACCTGCGCGCCGATGGTCAGGAACGCGCCCACCGTGGACCACTGGTTGAACTCGGTGAACT
>CAKKQL010000010.1 GCA_919902095.1 Acidiferrobacterales bacterium | reverse complement strand
ATGGCGCCGAAGGTTTCGCCGCGCAGCAGCGCGTCGAGCGCGAAGGCCTCGTCCACCGCGAGCGAGCGGAAGTAGATTTGCAGGTCCTGGCGCCACACGACCCAGCCGACGGGAAATTCCGCCTTGTTCGGGGCCGGCAGCGATTCATTCTTGTCCGCCGCCTTCCAGATGACCGGCGCGTTCCATTCGAGATTCAGCCGCTGCACCGACGCGTGCGGCACGAATGTCAGCCGCGGCCAGTCGTTGGGCGCGATGGCGGCCATGTCGCTGACGCCCGCCACCGGACTGTCGGCGGCATCGAAGGAATCGGTCAGCGCCCAATCGAAGCGCGCAAGCTCGGACAGCAGCGGCTCGTCCCGATACGGCGCGGTCTCGGCGAGAAAACGTGACATGTGGCGGCCGTAGTAGCGCAGCGAGAAATGGTCGGACGGGCGCGTCTCGATGTAGGCGCGGGCAATTTCCTCGAACCGTTCCGGGCCGACGTGGGCCTTGAGCGCCACGAAATCGCCGTCGAGCGCTTCCAGCAGGCGCAGGCGGTAGGCGCTGGCATAGATGCCCAGCCGCATGTCCGCCGGCAGGCGGGAATCGCCGGCGATCTCGTCGGCGATCGGGCTGTCCTGCCAGATGAGGTAATTCTGGAACCCGGTCTGGGTCTGGCGCAGCGTGTTCATTGGTTGACGGCGATGCGGTTATCGAGCGCCGCGGCGGCGATGCGGCGCGCTTGGCCGAGTTCGGCCACCAGCTCTTCGAGCGGCGGGATATTGTCATCGCGCTCGATCATGGCTGAGACGGCGCCGAAGCGGCGCACGGCGGCACGGTACAGCTCCCACACCGGGTCCACGATGGGCTCGTCGTGGGTATCGATGATGTGCGTTCCCAGGTTGCGGTGGCCGGCGAGGTGAATTTGCTGCACGCGCTCGCGCGGGATGGCGTTGAGGTAGTCCAGCGGGTCGAAACCGCAACCGGTGCGTCCATGCACCGCGGCCCTCGGCTCGCTCCCATCGCCGAAACCGTGGTTGACGCTGCTGACGTAGATGTTGTTGACGTCGAGCAGCAGCAGGCAATCGGCACGTTCGATCACTTCGCGCAGGAAGTCCCACTCGGTCAGGGCCGACTGTTTGTAGGTCACGTAGCTCGAAACGTTTTCGAGCAGGATGCGCCGGCCGAGGAAATCCTGCACCTGTTGCACGCGGGAAACGACATGGGCTATCGCCTCCTCGGTATAGGGCAGGGGCAGCAGGTCGTGCATGTTCTTCGAGTGCGCGCCGGTCCAGCACAGGTGGTCCGACATCCATTTCGGCTCGACGCGTGCGGCGAGCTGTTTCAACTGACGCAGGTAATCCCGGTTCAGCGGATCGGTGGAGCCGATGGAGAGCGATACCCCGTGCATGACGATGGGGTAGCGTTCGCGGATGCGGTCGAGAAAGTGCAGCGGCTTGCCGCCGGGCACCATGTAGTTTTCGGAAATGATCTCGAACCAGTCCACCGGCGGCGAACTGGCGAGAATGGATTCGTAATGATCGGTACGCAGCCCGAGGCCGAAGCCGAGAGCAGCGGGTTTCATGGAGGAAGGCGGGGTAGGCATAAAAAAATCGGGCGCCCGTACGGACGCCCGATTCCGGCAGGATTACGCCTTCGGCATCTCGTACTTTCCACCCTTGGCCTTGCAGTCCTTGACGGACATCTGCATCACGCCCTTGCCCTTGCAGGCGTTCTGGCCCTTGCAGGCGTTGGTGGCGGTGGCGCAGTCGCCCTTGCCCTTGCAGCCATTGACGCCCTGGCACATGACATTGCCTTCGTGCTTGGCGGCAAAGGCCGGGATGGCGGCGGTGGCGAACAGGCCGGCCGCGGCGGTGGCGAGGGCAAAACCGGTGAGTTTCATGACGTTCATGCGAGTCTCCATGGATTGTGGTTAGTGTTGCGTAATTATTGTTCCCGCCCGTGATGTAGCTTGCCTGTGGCGCACGGAAAAGCGGGACAACGCAAACTGAGACAGGGGTAGTGCCTACAGGTTCCCGCCGAGCGCCGGCGCCGTCAATGTCCGCGTCCACCCGGCGACAAGCCCATGACCGGAAAGGACTATTTCACCGGCGTCAGTGGACCAGCTTGCGATACTTGATACGATGCGGCTGTTCGGCATCGACGCCGAGGCGGCGCTTGCGGTCGGCCTCGTAATCCGCGTAGTTGCCCTCGAACCACACGGCCTTGGAATCGCCCTCGAAGGCGAGGATATGGGTGGCGATGCGGTCGAGGAACCAGCGGTCGTGGGAAATGACCACGGCGCAGCCGGCGAAGTCGAGCAGCGCCTCTTCGAGCGCGCGCAACGTGTCCACGTCCAGATCGTTGGTCGGCTCGTCGAGCAGCAGCAGGTTGCCGCCGCTTTTGAGGAGCTTCGCCAGGTGCACGCGGTTGCGCTCGCCGCCGGAGAGGTCCGCGACGCGCTTCTGCTGGTCCGCGCCCTTGAAGTTGAAGCGGCCGCAGTAGGCGCGCGACGGCACCTCGGCCTTGCCGACCAGCATAATGTCATGGCCGCCGGAGATTTCCTGCCACACGGTCTTGCTGCCGTCGAGCGCGTCGCGCGACTGGTCAACGTACGCGAGCTGTACCGTCGGACCGACGCGCAACTCGCCGCCGTCCGCTTGCTCCTGGCCGGTAATCATGCGGAACAGGGTGGTCTTGCCGGCGCCGTTCGGGCCGATGATGCCGACAATGCCGCCGCGCGGCAGGTTGAAGTTGAGATTGTCGATGAGCAGGCGGTCGCCAAACCCCTTCGTGAGATTTTTCGCCTCCACCACGACGTCGCCCAGGCGCGGCCCCGGGGGGATGAAGATTTCCTTGGTTTCGTTGCGCTTCTGGTATTCCTGCGAGGCCAGTTCCTCGTAACGCGCCAGGCGCGCCTTGCTCTTGGCGTGCCGGCCCTTGGGGTTGGTGCGGACCCACTCGAGCTCCTGTTTCATCGCCTTGGTGTGCGCATTTTCCTGCTTTTCCTCGGTTTCGAGGCGCTTTTCCTTCTGCTCCAGCCAGGATGAATAGTTGCCCTTCCACGGAATGCCCTCGCCGCGGTCGAGCTCGAGAATCCAGCCGGCGACGTTGTCGAGGAAGTAACGGTCGTGGGTCACGGCCACCACCGTGCCCGGGTAGTCGTGCAGGAAGCGTTCGAGCCAGGCCACCGACTCGGCGTCGAGGTGGTTGGTGGGTTCGTCCAGCAGCAACATGTCGGGCTGCGACAGCAGCAGCCGGCAGAGCGCCACGCGCCGGCGCTCGCCGCCGGATAATTTGGCCACGTCCGCGTCCCACGGCGGCAGGCGCAGGGCGTCGGCGGCGATCTCGAGTTTGCGGTCGAGTTCCCAGGCGCCGGCGGCGTCGATCTGCTCCTGGAGTTTCGCCTGCTGCTCCAGCAGCTTGTTCATCTCGTCGTCCGACATCGGCTCGCCGAATTTCATGCTGATATCGTTGAATTTGTCGAGTAGCGCCTTGGTCTCGGCCACGCCTTCCTCGACATTGCCGCGCACGTCTTTCTGCGGGTCGAGCTGCGGTTCCTGCGCCAGAAAACCGATATGGATGCCGGGTTGCGGGCGCGCCTCGCCGTCGAAGTTTGTGTCCACACCGGCCATGATGCGCAGCAGCGTGGATTTGCCGGAGCCGTTCAGGCCGAGCACGCCGATCTTGGCGCCGGGGAAGAAGGACAGCGAAATGTCCTTGAGGATGGCGCGGTTCGGCGGCACGGCTTTCGTGACGCGCTGCATGGTGAAGATGAATTGTCCGGACATGAAATTACCTGCAATCGGAAAAGATATCGGGAATATCGGGACGAATCGGCCGGGAACAAGGGCCGCGCGGTTCAGGGGGCGGCGCTGCGCGACGGATTGCCGCCGCTGAACTCGTAATTCATCTGCGCGTCGGCCTCCTGGAAATAGTGTCCCTGCACGTAATCCACGCCGAGGTTGAACAGGATCGACATGTCCTCGGCCTTTTCCACGCTCTTTGCGATGGTTTGCTTGTCGAGCGCCTGCGCCAGCTCGATCACCGCCTTGAGCGAGGCTTGGCTCACGCGGTCAGTCGAGAGGTTGCGCACGATCGTGCCGCTGATCTTCAGGAACTGTACCGGCAGGTCGCGAATCTGGTTGAGCGTCGCGAGGTTGGTGCCGAAGTTGTCCACGGTGAAGCGGCAACCGAGTTTCTTGACCGACTGGATGAAGGTCTTGGCCTCGGCGTAGTTGGCGATGATGGCATCCTCGTCGGCCTCGAGCACCACCGAATCCGGTTTGACCTTCAACTCCTTCAGGCCATTCATCAGCAGCACCAGCAGTTCGGCATCCTTGAAGGCATACGGCGTCAGGTTGATGAACAGGCTCGTCGCGCGGCCCTGACGCTGGAGCTC
>CAKKQL010000009.1:1965-3359 GCA_919902095.1 Acidiferrobacterales bacterium | reverse complement strand
TCGTTGGCCGGCACGCGGCTGTCCGAGCAGCCGATCCACAGGTACGCCGGCGTCTGCTGCCGGGCGAGGTTGCGGAAGAAGTCCGGGTTCTCGGCCGTGATACGCCGCGCCCACTCCCGGTTGGCATCGAACAACTGTTTCAGCACCCGCATGATTCAAGCACCTCCGGTGGGCTGGTTCGTGTCGGCGCGCAGCGGCGGCGGTCTTTTGGCGTGGTGGCCACCGTCGCGAGCCGCGTAGCTGATAACGAGCGGCATGCCTCTCTTTCAGGGCGTCAGGATCGGCATGCCGAGCATGGGCCAAACGAGCGTGAGCGCCGCCGCGATCACAATGAGCAGCAGCAGACTCAGCAGCAGCCCGTGGCGGAAGAATTCGCCCGGCGTGAACATTTTCGATTCATAGGCGATGGCGTTCGGCGCGGCGCCGATCAGCAGCAGGAACGGCATGCCGGCGGCGACCAGTGAGGCATAGAGCACCGCCTCCGGCGCCACGTTGAGGTAGCCCGCGATCACAAGCGACACCGGCAGCGAGATCGCGATCGCCGCGACATTCATGATGAAGTTCGTCATTACCAGCACGAAGGCGGCGATCGAGAGCACGAACACCAGCCAGTGCGCCTCGTGGAAGGCGGCGAGCCAGTACACCGCGAGCCACTGCGCCGCCCCGGTCTGCCACAGGCAATGGCCGATGCTCATGGCGCCGGAGAAGAGCAGGATGATGTTCCACGGGATCTCCTCAAGCTCCTTGACCGTGAGCACGCGCAGCGCGAAGAACACGATCGTCGAGATCAGCATGATGGCCGCGCGGTCCATCTGGCGCATCTCCGGCACGAGCGACTGTGCACCCATCGCCGCCACCGTGAGCGCGACGATTGCGATGACGAGCTTCTCGTCGCGCGTCACCGGCCCGAGCGCCTGCGCCAGCGCGCGCGCCTGCTCGCCCAGACCCGGGATCACGGGCTTCTCCGGGCGCAAGGCAACCATCAGGTAACCCCAAATGAGCAGTACCATGACCGCGCCCACCGGCAGCATGTAGAGGGTGAGCTCGAAGAAATCGACCTGGCCACCCGTGAACTCGGCGAACAGGCCCGCGGCAGCCGGCGCGCGCGCCGAGCCCAGCATCGTCACGATGCTGCCGGCACCGGCGGCGTAGGCCATGCCGATGAACAGCGCCTTGCCGAAACGGGTGCGCTTGTCGCCCTCGCCGTAGAGCGCGTAGATCGCCAGCAGGATCGGGAACACCGTGGCCGCGGCGGCGGTGTGCGCCATCACCAGCGTGAGCCCCGCGGTGATGCCGAGGGCCGCGAGCAGGATCATGTCGGTGCGCTCACCGGTGCGCGCGAGCACCGCGTAGGCGAGCCGGCGCGTGAGCCCGCTCTTGGTGAAGGCCGCGCC
>CAKKQL010000009.1:0-1865 GCA_919902095.1 Acidiferrobacterales bacterium | reverse complement strand
TCGGGGAGCCGGTTGACGTGATCCACCACCATGAAGCTCTTAGACTCAAAGATGCGCGACCCGTAACCGTCGGCCTTGGGGTCGAGCGTGAGACAAAAGGTGCGCACGCCGTGGGCCGCAGGAACATGTCGCGCCATCAGCGCTTCGTGTCGTCCAGGTCCGCGGGCGGCTTGGCCTTGAACGGGTAGGCGCTGCCGGGCACGCCGCGCACCGGAACGACCAGCGACAACGCCATGGACACGGCCAGGATTGAGACCGTGGCCACCAGCGCCCAGGCCACCGGTATCTTGTAGAGATCGACCAGCAGCATCTTGGCGCCGATGAATCCCAGCACGATCGCCAGGCCATAGGTCAGCAGGTGGAAGCGCTCGTGCATGCCGGCGAGCAGAAAATACATGGCGCGCAGGCCGAGCACCGCAAACACGTTCGAGGTCAGCACGATGAACGGATCGGTGGTGATCGCAAAGATGGCCGGGATCGAGTCGACCGCGAAGATCACGTCCACGATGCCGATGAAGACGATCACCACGAACAGCGGCGTGGCCATCTTCACGCCATCGGCGACGGTGAAGAATCTCTCACCGTCGTAGTGCGGTGCGATGCGCATGTGACTGCGCACCCACTTGAGCGCCGGGTTGGATTCCAGGTCCGGCTCCTGGCCGGCCGCCCACCACATCTTGATGCCGGTGAACACCAGAAACGCGCCGAACAGGTACAGCACCCAGTGAAACTGCGCGATCAGCCAGGCACCGACCAGGATCAGCACCGCGCGCAGCACCAGTGCGCCGAGGATACCGATCATCAGAACCCGTTTCTGGAGACCGGCCGGGACCGAAAAATAGGTGAACAGCATCAGGAACACGAAGATGTTGTCCACCGCCAGAGCCTTCTCCACCAGGTAGCCGGTGATGAACTCGATTGCCTTGACGCCCGCCACCTCGCGGGCCGCCGGCTCGCCGCCGGTGCCGCCCAGATACCACCACAGCCAGCCGACGAACACGAACGATACCGCGATCCAGATCAGCGACCACACGGTCGCCTCCCTCATCGACACCGCGTGGGCGCCCCGCCTGTTCAGAGCGAAGAAATCGATCAACAGCGCCACGAATACAAACACCACGAACAGCATCCACATCAAAGGAGTGCCGACGGTTTCGAGGGTCATGGGTTGGTGCTCGCGTTATTCCACGGATTCGAAATCGATGCTGATCCGGTCGGCGGCAACGGGCCGGAAGTGTGTATCGGCAAACGTGACGTGATCCGAGTGGTCGCGGTAGCTTGCTACAACCGCCGGGTTCGCGAAACGCACCAGCCAGCAGTATTGATAGCGGTCATCACCGCGCAGAGCGCGCCCCGTGAACACGCGCCGCACGCCGGGAATGGCGCCGAGCACGGCGCGGCCGTGGGCCATCATCTGCTCGACGAAGCGCGCGTCATGGCCGTCCTTGACGTTGTAGACGATGAGATGCTCGACCTCGCGCCAGGGGCGACAGGCGGCGAGCGCGTCCGTGGCGCGCCCATTTCCGCCTGCTTCAGCAAGGCCGCGTTCGGCCTCAGTGCCGGCTGCTTCGTGGGTGGCTGGTAACCGGCGGTAATCCCGGTAGTCGGTCGGTATGGAGGCGTCAAACGAAACGAATACCGGTACGCCGCCAGCGCGCGCTACCTCCATCGCCGCCTCGATCCGTTCTGGTGCCGCGTCGGCTGCCGGGCAGAGCAGTATGCTGTTGGCGCCGCCGCGGATGGCGTAGGCGACCGCCTCGCCGTCCGGCGCCGCGCGAACCTCAATCACGACCGGTACCGTGGCCGCGTGCGCAGCGGCAACAGCCGCAGCCAGCGCCGGGACGAGCGAGCGCCCGGTATCGGCT
>CAKKQL010000008.1:3191-8534 GCA_919902095.1 Acidiferrobacterales bacterium | reverse complement strand
CGGACAGATGTTGCAGCTGTTTCTTGACCAGGTTTTCGATCTTGCCACCATCGGCCTGGTAGTGTTCCAGCACCTGCGCGGTGGCCGGGTAGTTGAGCAGGTAGGCGTAGAAGATTTCGGCGAAGCGCTCGCCGCCAAGCAGCAGGGCGTCGTGATTGGCGCGCAGCAGCCGCAGGTCGGCAGCGTCGATATGGAGGAAGTCGTTGAACGCCGCATTCAGGTCGTCGCCGGTGTAGCGGCGTTGCGCGCGCAGCGCGCCGGTTTGCTGGTTCTGCACACGCCCTCCCTTATATATAAACCTGCTCTGGATGTGTTTTTAGAATTGTTCCGAGAAAATAGCACATTTCCCCAGTGGGCTATTAACTGGCTGAATCATTATGGTTTTTTGTGGCAGTCTGTTTCCGGCATGGAGGGGAGCGCTATCCAGGCCGGCCATCCATATATATAAGGACCCAGACTGGCCGGGCAGGTGCCGGCGGCGGGAATGGCGGGGAACGCTGACGTAGCGACCGGGCCTTCTTGGCGGCGCCAAACCAGCGGTCTGAATCAGAGCGTCAGGCGGCGGTAGATGTCCGAAACTTTGAGCGGCAACTTGCGCACGTCGTCCACCAGCGCCCAGTTCACCGCGCCGTACATGTGCGGCAGGTAATCGCGCGCGGTGTCGTCGATGGTGATGCAGAACGGATGGATGCCGGCGCGCTTGGCTTCAATGAGTGCCATGCGCGTGTCCTCGATGCCGTAGGCGCCGCGATAGCCGTCGTAGTCGTCGGGTTTGCCGTCCGAGAGCGTAATCAAAAGCTTGGTGCGCGCCTGCACGTCGGCGAGTAGCGTGGTCAGGTGCCGGATGGCCACGCCCATGCGCGTGTAGTCCTTCGGTTTGATGCCGGTGATGCGCGCGCGCACGAGATCGTTGTACGGCTCATCGAAGCGCTTGATGCGGTAGAGCTCGCAGCGCTTGCGCGTCATGCCCGAGAAGCCGTAAATGGCGTAGCGGTCGCCGAGAATCTCCAGCGCCTCGCACAGCAGAATCAGCGACTCCCGCTCGGCATCGTTGATCCAGCCCTTGGTCGAGCCGCTCATGTCCACCATGAACAGCACTGCGATGTCGCGCTCGAGCCGGTAGCGCTTCACGAACAGCCGTTCACTCATCTCGCGCCCGCTGCGGTGATCCGCGCTTGCCTCGACCAGCGCGTCGAAGTCGATGTCGTCGCCGTAGGCCTGTTTCTTGAGCAATCGGTTTTCGCCGCGTAGCGCCTCGAAGGTCTTGCGCAGTTGCGGCAGCACGCCGGCGTACTTGCGGAGTGTTCGCTGCACGAGCGGCTCATATTCGGGGTGCACGTCGAGCTCGCGCAGCGCGCACCAGTGTTTGCGGTAGTGGGCGCGCCGGTGGTCCCACTCGTTGTACAGAAACGCGCCTTCCTCGTGATAGGTCCCCTTCCATACGTCCTCGGGGCGCTTCGCCTCCGCGGCCTCGCGCCGGTAACCGCCGGCGCCCGCGGCCACCAGGTAGTCGGGCGGAATCTGGCCGAGATCCAGCAGGATCGAGTCCATCAGGGCGCGGACGTCGGCGGGCGGCGCGACCGGCCGGCCGTCGAGGTGGAGGGTGAAGCTGAGTTCGCCCGGCTGCGCTTCGTCCCGGTTCACACTGAAGCGCCCGGCGAGGACGTCCTTGCCCGCCGGCTGCCGCTCGGCGCCGGTCTTGTCGTCCAGCATCTGCACCAGCGCCGTGCGGAATTCCTCCTTCTCGCGTGCGATGCGCGCCGCGGTCGCTGCCGCGACGCGTTCCGGCAGCATCGTGCCCTGGTAGCAGACCGGCGCCGGGAGTTCGCCGTCGTAGCACTCGGCCAGCAGCGCGTAGCTGTCCTCGGCCGTGGCCTCGGGTCGGCGCAGGCGCCCGATTTTTCCCTCCCACGCCGGCGGCCAGAGCGATTCATTGAGCGCCGCGCGCAGCGCGGCCATTTCGCGCTGCAGGCCGGCGAGGTCGCGCGCCAGTCGGGCATCGAGGCGGATGGTTTCAAGCGCCTGGAACAGGTGCCGGGCGCGCGCCGGATCGGGGTAGCGCTGCAACTCCGCGGTCAGGTCGGCACGGAAGCTGCCGTAGCGTACCTGTGCCCACAGGTAGCCGACCGTCGCCTTGTACAGGCGGAAGTTGCGGTCGCGGTCGGGAAAGCGCGCGAGCCGCGCCGGCAGGAACAGGCTCGCCGTGTCGGTGTAGGTCTCCTCGGCGCTTTCAAGCTTCAAGGCGCGCCCGGACAGGCCGCGGACGAACGGGCCGAGCACGCCGGCGACGTCCTCGAAGGCGATGCCGCGTGTCGCGGCGTGCGCCTCGACGGCGAACGCCGCGACATCGCGGAACACCGCACACGCCGGGTACAGGCCGATCTTGTCGTACACGTCCATCGCGCGAACGACCCATGCCTCGATGTCCGCGGGCCGCAGGCGCCGCAGGCCTTCCGGCGCCTGCGCGGCGAACAGGTAGGCCATGTCGGTATTGGTCCTGGCGATGATGTCGGTCCAGCGCAGCACTAATTCCTGCTCGCCGCGCGCCAGCGGTGCGAGCGCCTGGGCGAGCGGGGCGGCGAGTGGCGGCGAGGACTGTGTTGGGTCGAGGGACGTTTCCAGCCTTTCCTCGATCTCGGCGATGGTGAGTGGGATTTTAGACATAAGATTCAAGCCACAGAGGCCACAGAGAACACAGAGTGAAACCGTTTTCTCTGTGACCTCTGTGTGCTCTGTGGCTAAATTAAAACAACGACGCGGACAGCTCGCTGACCGCCGCGAGCATCTCGGGATCGTCGGTGAGCGCCTCGGCGATGGCGCCGCGGCAGGCAGTGCGCGGATCGATGCCGGCGGCGATGAGCTTGCCGGCATGCACCAGCAGGCGCGTGCTGGCGCCCTCGTCGAGGCCGTTGCCCTTGAGGTTGCGCGTCATGGCGGCGAACTTGACCAGGCGCTCGGCGAGCGCCGGGTCCACGCCGGTTTCCTTGCGCACGATTTTCTGTTCGAGCTCGGCGGACGGATAGTTGAATTCAATGGCGACGAAGCGCTGGCGCGTACTCTGCTTCAGATCCTTGAGTACGCTCTGGTAGCCGGGGTTGTACGAGATCGCGAGGCAGAATTCGGATCCGGCGGTGAGCAGCTCGCCGGTTTTCTCGATCGGCAGCACCCGCCGGTCGTCGGCGAGCGGATGGATCACGACCGTGGTGTCCTTGCGCGCCTCGACGATCTCGTCGAGGTAGCAGATGGCGCCGGTGCGCACCGCGCGCGCCAGCGGCCCGTCGACCCACACGGTCTCGCCGCCGGCGATCAGATAGCGCCCGACGAGATCGGAGGCGGTGAGATCGTCGTGGCACGACACGGTGATGAGCGGGCGCTGCAGGCGCCAGGCCATGTGCTCCATGAAGCGCGTCTTGCCGCAGCCGGTCGGGCCTTTCAGCAGCACCGGCAGGCAGTTGCGGTAGGCGGCCTCGAACAGCGCGATCTCGGCGTCGAACGGCTCGTAATACGGTTCATCCTTAATAAGATATTCTTCGACTTTGAGAACGCGCGCTTTCACGGGTACCTGCATTTGGGGTGTGGATATTGTGAAAATCGTTGAGTGTCGCAGTATGCCAATAAAGCATGCACCGGACAAAATAGTAGCCCTACTTCGCTTGCGCTCGTTCGTCTTGCCATAATATCTGTTGACGCTGTCGCCGTGCTTTCTGAGAATAACGGGCCTGTAACCACCTGTGCGCGCCGCTCGCGGCGCATACAGGTGTTTTATCCGCGCATACGAAGTTTCAATCGGACCGGGTTCACCGAACCAGTAGCGAAGCGCCCGTTTGCAGGGTAATGTTCGCATCCCTCGACTCCATGGACGGAGGAGGCAGAGCAACGCCGGGAGCAGTTGCCGAGACGAATCGGCGTCCTGGCCGAATTCGAGTCAAATCCGCGGTGGAGGCAAGTCCATGACGGCAGTCGTCGCAACCAATCAGACCATCCTCGTCGTCGGCGGAGGCATCAGCGGCATGACCGCGGCGCTGGAAGCTGCCGAATGCGGCAAGGACGTGGTGCTGGTCGAGAAGAACCCGTCGCTCGGCGGGCGCGTGAGTCAGCTCTACAAGTATTTCCCCAAGCTCTGCCACCCGACCTGCGGCCTCGAGATCAATCTCAAGCGCCTGAAGGCGCAGAAGCGCATCCGCGTGTTGACGCTGGCCGAGGTCGGCGCGATTGCCGGCGCGCCCGGCGACTACACCGCCACGCTCAAGCTCAAGCCGCGCTACGTGAACGACAACTGCACCGCCTGCGGCGAGTGCGCGAAGGCGGTGAGCGCCGAAATCGCGAATCCCTTCAACTACGGCATGGACAAGACCAAGGCCGCGTACCTGCCGTTCAGCATGGCCTACCCGCAGCGCTACGTGCTCGATGCTTCCATTATCGGCACGCCGGACGCCGACAAGGCCAAGGCGGCGTGCAAATACAACGCCATCGATCTCGACATGCAGGAAGAGACCGTCAGCCTCAAGGTCGGTGCGGTGATCTGGGCCACCGGCTGGAAACCGTACGACGCCGCCAAGATCCAGCCGTACGGCTACGACCGCTACAAGAACGTCATCACCAGCGTCGAGTTCGAGCGCATGCTCGATCCATTCGGCCCGACCGGCGGCAAGCTGGTACGGCCGTCCGACGGCAAGGAGGCGAAGGACGTCGCCTTCATCCAGTGCGCCGGCTCGCGCGACCGCAATCACCTCACGCACTGCTCGCGCATCTGCTGCATGGCCTCGCTGAAGCAATCGACTTATGTGAGCGAGAAATTCGGCGACGCGGGCAAGGCCTCGATCTATTACATCGACATCCGCGCTATCGACCGGCTGGAGGACTTCTATAAGAAGGTCCAGGCCGACCCGAAGGTGACGTTCATCAAGTCCAAGGTCGCCAACATCACCGAGGACCAGACCAGCGGCGACCCGATCCTGCACGGCGTCGACACCGAGGGCTATCACCGTTACGACAACCGGCACGACCTCGTGGTGCTGGCCGTCGGCATGGAGCCGAGCGTGGATGCCGCCAAGATCATGCCGGGCGTGGCCGCGGATGCGAGCGGCTTCATCGATATCAACGCAACCAGCGCGGCGGTATTCGGCGCCGGCTGCGCCTCGAACGCGCTCGACGTCAACCGCGCGGTCCAGAGCGCCACGGCCGCGGCGCTGCGCGCAATCCAGGTTGTTAACCGCGTTTCACGGGCGGAGGCTTAATTCTTATGACAAGACGAACGAGCAAAGCGAGTAGGGCTACTGGTCTTACGGCAAGACGAACGAGCAAAGCGAGTAGGGCTACTGGTCTTACGGCAAGACGAACGAG
>CAKKQL010000008.1:0-3091 GCA_919902095.1 Acidiferrobacterales bacterium | reverse complement strand
CAAAGCGAGTAGGGCTACTTAAATGGCAGACACGAAAATCGGCACCTACATCTGCAAGGGCTGCGGCATCGGCGAGCGTCTGAACGCCGCGCAGCTGGTGAATATCGCCCAGAAGGAAGGCAAGGCCCACATCGCGCGCGAGCACGAGTTCCTGTGCAACCAGGCCGGCGTGGACATGATCAAGGCCGACATCGAGAAGGAGGGCGTCACCCACGTCGTGGTCGCCGCCTGTTCGCGCCGCGCCAAGGCCGAAACCTTCAATTTCGAGAACGTCGCGATCAACCGCACCAACCTGCGCGAGGGCGTCATCTGGTGCACG
Source organism: Acidiferrobacterales bacterium (assembly GCA_919902095.1). The sequence goes on along the minus strand of CAKKQL010000008.1, from coordinate 2,772 downwards.
CCGGCCGATGCGGACAAGCAGGAGATCGTGCAGGAGATGGCCGCGGACTACGTGCGCATGGGCTGCGCCGAAGTGAAGAAAATGCAGGTGCCGCAGGTTAACCCGAGCCACGGCAACAACAAGCGCATCCTGGTGGTCGGCGGCGGCATCTCCGGCATGACCGCGGCGCTCGAGGCCGCGAACACCGGTTACGAGGTGCTGCTGGTGGAGAAGACCGGCGGCCTCGGCGGCCTGGCGGCGAAGCTCGCCAAGCGTGTCCCGTTCCGCGAGCCGTACGCCGCGCCGGCGGATACCGGCATCGCCGAGCTGATCAAGCAGATCGAGGGCGAGAAGCGCATCAAGGTCTATCTCAACTCGACTATCTCGCGCACCAGCGGCGCCCCCGGCCAGTTCGGCGTGGACATTTCCACCGAGTCCGGTTCGACCGCGACCGAGAACGTCGGCGCCATCATCATGGCCTCGGGCTTCACGCCGTACGATGCCAGCAAGCTGCCGCACCTCGGCTTCGGCAAGAGCAAGGACGTCGTCGACCAGCTCGGCCTCGAGGCGCTCGCCAAGAGCGCCAACGGCGGCGCCATCAAGCGCCCGTCGGACGGCAAGGAGGTCAAGAGCGTGGTGTTCATCCAGTGCGCCGGCCAGCGTTCCGACAAGGACGGCGAACTGCCGTACTGTTCCGGCCACTGCTGCAACACCTCGATCAAGCAGGCGATGTACTTCAAGGACCAGAATCCGGACGTGGACACGGTGGTGATGTACACCGACCTGCGCACGCCCGGCAATGGCGAGGACTTCTACCGCAGCGCCCAGAAGAAGGGCGTGATCTTCACCAAGGGTGTCGCCTCCGAAGTCGCCGCCTCGGGTTCCGGGCTCGAGGTCAAGTTCAACGACAAGATTCTGAACGAAGACGCCGTCGCCAAGGCCGATCTCGTGGTGCTCGCCACCGGCCAGGTCGCCAACTCCGGCGTCGACATCGAGCAGGTGAAGCAGGACGAGCCGGGCCAGTGGGCGTCGAACCCGGGTTCGGTGCTCAACATGACCTACCGTCAGGGCAAGGACCTGCCGCTGCTCAAGCACGGCTTCAACGATTCGCACTTCATCTGCTTCCCGTACGAAACGCGCCGCACCGGCATCTACACCTGCGGCCCGGTGCGCCGGCCGATGGACATGGCGCAGGCGATCGAGGACGCCACCGGCGCCGCGCTCAAGGCGATCCAGGCGGTGGAGAATGCCAGCCTCGGTCGCGCCGCGCACCCGCGCTCCGGCGACCTGAGTTTCCCGAGCTTCCGCCGCGAGGGCTGCACGCAGTGCAAACGCTGCACCGTGGAATGCCCGTTCGGCGCCATTGACGAAGACGAACAGCGCTTCCCGGTGTTCAACGAGAGTCGCTGCCGGCGCTGCGGCACCTGCATGGGCGCCTGCCCGGTGCGCGTGATCTCGTTCGAGAACTACTCGGTCGACACCGTCGGCTACCAGCTCAAGGCCGTGGACATCCCCGACCAGTTCTCGGAGAAGCCGCGCATCCTGGTGCTGGCGTGCGAGAACGACGCCTACCCGGCGCTCGACATGGCGGCCATGAACCAGATCCAGTACTCGGCGTTCGCGCGCGTCATTCCGGTGCGCTGCCTGGGCTCGGTCAACACCATCTGGATCAACGACGCGCTGAGCAGCGGCTATGACGGCGTGATTCTCATGGGCTGCCAGAAGGGCGAGAACTACCAGTGCCACTTCGTGAAGGGCTCGGAGATCGCGCACGTACGCATGAGCAAGATCGACGACACCCTGAAGGGCATGTCGCTCGAGGTCGAGCGCGTCCAGACCTACGAGGTCGCGATCACCGACATTCAGCGCGCGCCGGCGCTCATCAACGAGATGGCCGAGACGATCCAGAAGATCGGTCTTTCGCCGCTTAAGTTCTAAGGAGGAGTCTAGTCATATGACAAGACGAAAGCCGCAACCAGGCCATCCATGGCCCGCGACCCTCGCCTCGATCCAATCGGCGACGGGCGAAGCGAGTAGGGCTACGCCATCTTATGACAAGACGAACGAAGTAGGGCTACATCTATGAGCAACCTGAATCAGGCGATGGTCGAGAAGTACCGCAACGACTTCCTCAAGGAAGTCGAGGCGAACGTCGAGGAAGGCAACTGGGTCAAGATGTGCATGCAGTGCGGCGTGTGCTCGGGCTCGTGCCCGCTCGGCGCCGCCTGGGAACATCCGCCGCAGGAAATCTTCATGATGATCCGCGCCGGCAAGCGCGACGAGGTGCTGAAGAGCGAATCCATGTGGATGTGCACCAGCTGCTACAACTGCATCGTGCGCTGCCCGCGCGAACTGCCGATCACCCACATCATGCACGGGCTGGCCAACTATGCGCACCGGATTGGCATCGCGCCGAAGATGAACCCGACGCGGCGCTTCGCCCAGATTTTCTGGAAGAACATCACCAAGAGCGGGCGCGTGAACGAGCTCGAGCTGTCGTTGCGGCTCTACTTCATGGACGGCTTCATGAACGGCATCAAAAAGGGCCTGGCAATGGCCGGCGTTGGCTTGGGCATGTTCAAGACCAAGCGCCTCAACCCCCTCGGCCTGGTGGCGCACAAGGGCATCAAGGGCAAGGCCGACCTGCATAAGATGCTCAAGAAGGCCTACGAGATCGAAAACAAGCGCAAGGGCTTCGCTTCGTAAGAGGTATCCGACACATGGCACGCAAAGAGTATTCCTTCTATCCCGGCTGCTCGTCCGAGCGCAAGGCGTCGGCCAGCAACTACATGG
>CAKKQL010000007.1 GCA_919902095.1 Acidiferrobacterales bacterium | reverse complement strand
CCTCACGGGCGCAGGCGATTATTCCACGGCAATTGGGGCAAATCCAGCGTCGAGAGTGCTTCCTGGCTATCCGATGCCGGAGACCGTGACTAGACGTAGAGTTGGGGTGCGTTGGCGAGAAAATCGGCGTAATCGACGTAGTGGCTGCCGTCGCAGGAGAAATTGAGTCCCACCTGCCCGTTGACGACGTTGAGCGAACCCGAACGAAGGTAGAGCTGCTCGTCCTGTGTGCGCAGGCGCCTGAATTCCCCGAGCACGCGCGCGATGTCGCGGCGTCGGACCGTGGCCCACGAGGTGTAGGACATGCGCGGAAAGACGTTGCAGAACGCCGGGTCCAGGAACTCGTCCTTGACGTACACCCGATAGCGCAACGGATCGCTTAACAGCCAGAGCGTCACCTGGCCGGTGGAGAAATGCACCTTGGCGTGGAACACGCCATAGTCGCGCAACAACCGGCCCGTGCGCCCCAGCACCTCGTCCAGGTGTTCGTCGAATGCGCCCTTCACACGGCACCGCTCGAACACGAACTCCCGCACCGACGGGTCGCCGCGAATCTGCAACCAGCGTTGCGTCATGATGCAACTCTCTCAGGCGGCCTTGTCCTGGCGTTCGTAAAGGAACTTCAGTACCTCGCCGCGGAGGCGGTGGTAGGCCGGATCGTCGGCGAGCGCCAGCCGCCGGCGCGGGCGCGCGAGCTTCACATCCAGGATGCGTCCGATGGTTGCCGCCGGCCCATTGGTCATCATCACGATGCGATCAGACAGCAGCACCGCCTCGTCCACGTCGTGCGTCACCATCACGGTCGTGGAGCCGGTGGTGGCGACGATGCGCATCAGTTCCTCCTGCAGGTTGGCGCGCGTGAGCGCATCCAAAGCGCCCAGCGGCTCGTCGAGCAACAACACCTTGGGCTGCATCGCCAAGGCTCTGGCGATACCGACACGCTGTTTCATGCCGCCGGAAATCTCGTGCGGGTGCTTGTGCTCGGCGTGCGTGAGCCCGACCAACGCCAGGGCGTCCTGGGTACGTTTCCTGAGTTGCGCCCGATTCTCGATCTTGCCGAACACCCGCTCGACCGCGAGATACACGTTGCCGAAGCACGTCAGCCACGGTAACAGCGAGTGATTCTGAAACACCACTCCCCGGTCCGGCCCCGGTCCCGCGATCTCGCGTTCGCCGAGGATCAGGACGCCACTCGTCGCCTCGAGCAATCCCGCGATCAGATTCAGCAACGTGGACTTGCCGCAGCCGGAGTGCCCGATGATCGACACGAACTCGCCCTGGTGGACGTTGAGGTTGATGTTCTCCAGCGCCACGAACCGCCCGCTGCGGGTGTTGAACACCATATGGACGTTTTCAACCTGGACGAATTTTTCCATGATGCACCTCGGTTATTGAAAGCAAGCCTGCACAAAAATAGCCGTATTAGTAATGGAAGCGGCGGGCCAGCAACAGGATCGCCTGTTCCAGCAGCAACCCGACGATGCCGACCACGAAGATCGCAATGATGATGTGCTGCACGCTCAGGTTGTTCCATTGATCCCACACCCAGAAGCCAATGCCAACGCCACCGGTGAGCATTTCGGCGGCCACGATCACCAGCCACGCGACACCCACCGACAGCCGCACGCCCGTGAGCATGTACGGCACCACCGACGGGAACAGGATGCGGCTGAAGAGTCTCCACGGCGACAGGTTCAGCACGCGCCCGATGTTGCGGTAGTCCTGCGGAATCTGCGTCACGCCGGCGGCGGTATTAAGCACCATCGGCCAGAGACTCGAGATGAAGATCACCCAGATCGCGGCCGGTTGCGCTTGCTTGAAGATGTACAGGCCGATCGGCAGCCAAGCGAGCGGCGACACTGGCCGCAATATACTGATGATGGGGGCCATCGCCCGGTTCAGGAAACCGAAATAGCCGATCAGAAAACCGAGCGGGATGCCGACCAGCGCCGCCATGCCGAAGCCCATGCCGACGCGCGACAGCGATCTCAGCACGTTCCAGCCGATACCCTGGTCGTTCGGGCCCTTGTCGTAGAACGGATCGCTGAACACCTGGACCGCGGTGTCGAATGTCTTCGCCGGTCCCGGCAGGTCGCTGGTCGTGGACACCAGGGCCCAGACAAGGGTGAAGCACGCGATGCCGATCACCGGTGGTATCACCAGGCGCTGGAATCCCTGAGCCACTGCTTGCCAGCGCGATGGCGCAGCCGGCGGCGCGCTGACCACGGGCACCGCGGAGGCGGCGACCGGCGGCGGTTGCTTCTTCATGCGCACAACACTCATGTTTCCTCCTGGCCGCGAAGCGCGGCGTTAAACTCGCACCTTGAACCCGGCGGCATAAGCCTTCGCGTCCTTGCCGTCCCAAGTGACGCCGTCGAAGAATTTGGCGCTACGCATTGGATCCTTGGGCACCGACGCCTTCGCCATCGCGGCCGCCTGCTGGTACAGCTCGACCTGATTGATCTGCTTCGCGACCGCAAGGTAATCCACGTCCTCCTTGAGCAGGCCCCAGCGCCTGTGCTGGCTGAGGAACCACATGCCGTCCGACAGGTACGGGAAGGTCACCTTGCCGTCGTTGTAGAACTTCATGTAATTGGCATCCTTCCACTTCTTGCCAAGGCCGTTGTCGTACTCGCCCTTGATGCGACCTTCGATCACGCTCTCCTCGGTGTTGACGTAGGACTTTTGCGCGATGATCTGCGCCACCTTTGGGCGGTTCGCCATGGTGTCGATGTACCGACCGGCGTCAATGATCGCTGCCGTCATCGCGCGCGCGGTGTTGGGATATTTCTTAACGAACTTGGCGGTGGTGCCGAGCACCTTCTCCGGATGGTCTTTCCAGATGTCCTGGGTGGTGATGGCAGTGAAGCCGATGTTGTCGAAGATGGCGCGCGCGTTCCACGGCTCGCCGACGCAGAAACCGTCCATGTTGCCGACGCGCATGTTCGCCACCATTTGCGGCGGCGGCACGGTGATGGTCCTGACGTCCGTGAACGGGTTGATGCCGTTCGCCCCGAGCCAGTAGTAGAGCCACATGGCGTGCGTGCCGGTCGGGAACGTGTGGGCGAAGGTGTATTCGCGCTTTTCCTTGTCCACGAGCGCCTTGAGCGTCTTGCCATCTGTCACGCCCTTTTCCTTGAGCTTGTTCGAGAGTGTGATCGCCTGACCGTTGTGATTCAGCGTGCACAGGATGGCCATGTCCTTCTTCGGCCCGCCGATGCCGAGATGCACGCCATAGATGAGACCGTAGAGCACGTGCGAGGCGTCGTTCTCGCCGTTCACCAGCTTGTCGCGCACCGCCGCCCAGCTTGCCTCCTTCGAGGGCACGATCTTGATGCCGTACTTCTTGTCGAAGCCGAGCTCCGAGGCGATTGCGACGCTGGCACAGTCGGTCAGCGGGATGAAGCCGATCTTGACCTCGGTCTTCTCCGGCGCGTCCGAGCCCGCAGCCCAGGCACTGGTGCGCCAACCGGCGAGCCCCACAGCCGTCGCGGCTGTACTCAGTCGCAGGAAATCGCGACGCGTGACGCCGCCCGAAACCGGTGAAGCCTTGTTCGCATCTTTGTCGTTACCCATCGTCATGCTCCTCGTTGATTGCCAAAAAAAGGCGTCCATCCTTCCGGGAACGATCCCGAACGAATGGACGCCGTTGTCCACGTGACAGGCCAGCATTGGCCTGCCTTGATTCATCGGCCCGTCATTGGGCCGAATAGAAACTAACCCTGGGCGA
>CAKKQL010000006.1 GCA_919902095.1 Acidiferrobacterales bacterium | reverse complement strand
CGAGGTCGACCAGGGTATAGCTTGAGCCGTCGGCGAAGGCGAAGGTTTCGATGGGGCTAGTGCCATCGCTGTTCAGGGTGATGTCCATACCTTCGGTGCCTTCGTTGCCGTCGGCATCGAGGAAGCGCAGGTGGGCAATGTTTCCTTCGGTGCGGATTACCGCGTTGTCGAAGGAATAACCGGCGCCGAAGGAAACTGCGTCGGTACCTGAGGTGTCGGTAAGTTGGTCGAGGCCGTCGCCGAAGTTATAGATATAAGTATCGTTCCTGCCTCCACCGTTTAAGACGTCGTTGCCTTTACCCCCTTCCAGAGTGTCGTTGCCGGCCGCGCCCTGGAGGATCAGGGTAAAGCTGTCTTCGGCGCTGATGCCGGTGGTATCGGTGGCGGTGACCTTAACGTCCCACGTGCCGCTGATACCGGTGTCGGTATCCACTAATACGTCATCCCCATCGGTGCCAATGAGGATGCTGTCGGCAGCGGCCGTACCGGTGAAGGTTTGAGTGGTGGTGTCGAACATGAGCCAGGCGGGTAAGGCCGATCCATCGGTGAGGCTGGCGGTATAGCTTAGGACATCGCCGTGGATGGCGTCGTTGTCGTGGAAGGTACCGCCGGACAGTGCATAGCTGAAGGCCAGTCCTTCAGTCGCCGTTTGGTCTGTGAGTGGATTGGCCAGAACGGGGGCGTCATTGGTGTTGTTGACGGTCAGGGTAAACACGTCCGAGGCCGAGCGCCCTACAGTGTCTACAGCCGTAACGCGCAAGCTTAACGTGCCAACGTCCTCGTTCAGCGGTGTTCCGGTCAACAAACCGGTAGCGCTATCCAGGCTTAGCCAAGTGGGCAGCACCGAGCCGTCCTCAAGAGTAGCGTTGTAGGTAAGCGTTCCGTTGCCGTCCTGGTCGAAGAAGGCAGTCGTAAGGTCATGGCTAAATGATGCATCTTCGTCGGAGACCTGGTCCGGGACTGGATTCTGGGGGATGGGCGCATACCCCCAGGCTTCGATAAAAGCCGCATCGTAAACAGTCCCGTCGGCGAAGGTAAAGGCTTCGATGCGCCGGTCCGCGCTCGAACCCCAGCCGGCGATGGTGAGGTAGGTGTCGTCACCGTTTTTGACGATCAGGTCATCGCCTACGAGATCGGTGCTCAGGGCATCAAGCGCGATGCCTGAACCGAAGACGAGGGCATCGGCCCCGGCGGTATCGGTGATCGTGTCGTGACCATCGCCAAGGTTGTAGTAGTAGGTGTCGTTCCCCGCCCCTCCTTGCAGAGTGTCGTTACCCAGGCCCCCGGCGATGCGATCGGTGGCGTTGGTGCCGGTAATCGTGTCGTTGCCGTCGGTGCCAGTAAGATCGAAGCCCCGGGCGATGAGGTCGGCGTAACTCAGGGTCGTGCCGTCGGCAAACGTGAAGGTCTCGATGGCGTGAGCGCCGTAGACATCGTTGGGATCGAAATTTTCGAGGTGGATGGTGCCGCCGTTTTCGCCCACTTGGATGAGCAGAGAGCCAAGGCCAAACCGTAACGAGCTATAATCGATGCCGTGACCGAATACGAATGAGTTTCCCTGCCCGGGCGAGGCAAGATCAATAATACGAACACTGCCTCCTGAAGTGAGATTATAGTGATACGTATCATTACCTTGCCCACCAATGAGGATGCCACTGACACCGAATTCGCTGGGCAAGCCTGGCGCATTGATGGTGATCGTATCGTTTCCGTATCCACCCAGAACTAGACTGTTGCCGACACCGCGCAAAATGAGCAGATCATTGCCATCGCCTCCGTTAATGGTGTCGTTACCGCCAGAACTATAGATGGTATCGTCGCCAGCGCTGCCTGTTAAAGTGTCCGAACCTTGTGATCCCGCCGTATCGGAAATCGATATGCCCGGCGCCGTTGGCAACAAAAAGGACAAGTTAGGAGCAACGAAGATGTCAAGGTACCGCGGATTGTTTGCATCTCCAGAAACGAGACTCGAGGCGGGACTTCCGAAGACAACATACCTGCCATCTGCTGAGATTTCTGGATCAACGCTGTGATCATTTGCTTGCGCTCCCTCGGCAGCGGTGTTGGCACGAATGATTCCCCCGGTTCGGAGGTCTTTAACAAAGATATCGGTTCTTCCGTTTGTGTCTCCAGATACGAGATTGGAAGCGGTACTATCAAAAACAACATACCGGCCGTCGGCGGAGATAGATGGGCCATAGTTGCTTTCGCCATTTGCCTGTACACCATCAGCAGCGGTATTGGCGCGCACAATCTCGCCGGTCTGGAGATCTTTAACAAAGATATCCGGCCGACCATTTGTATCCCCTGGTACGAGGTTTGATGCATAGCTCGCGAAGGCCACATACCGGCCGTCGGCGGAGATGGATGGGCCATAGTTGCTTTCGCCATTTGCCTGTACACCATCAGCAGCGGTATTGGCGCGCACAATCTCGCCGGTCTGGAGATCTTTAACAAAACTATCCGATGAACCATTCGTATCCCCTAGTACGAGGTTTGACGCAGAACTCATGAAGGCCACATACCGGCCGTCGGCGGAGATAGCGGGATGAAAGCTGTAGCTATCTCCCTGTGTACCATCAGTGGCGGTGTCGGCTCGAACAATCTCGCCGGTCTGTATGTCTTTAACAAAGATATCCGACGCACGATTCGTGTCGCCGGGCACGAGGTTTGACGCATAACTCGTAAAGGCTACGTATCGACCATCGGCGGAGATAGCGGGGGTGTAGCTGGTGCCATCGATCGCCTGCGTCCCGGCAGCGGAGGTATTGGTGCGGACTACAGCGCCGGTTCGGAGATCTTTTACAAAGATATCCGACAAACCGTTGGCATCACCAGCCACTAGATTGGTGGCATATGAATAAAATGCAACATAATTCCCATCGGCGGATATAGAAGGTCCATAACTGTAGCTGTTCCCTTGCGACCCATCTGCGGTGGTGCTTGCACGTATTAGCTCACCAGTCTCGATATCCTTAACGAAAACGTCCTCTCTACCGTTGGTGTCCGCCACTACAAGGTTGGATGCTGAACTGAAAAACGCCACATAACGGCCATCAGCGGAGATAGACGGGCCATAACTGTAGTTGTTCGCTTGCGCCCCGTATGTAGTGATACTCCCCAGCTGAATAGGGCGGAGTCCATTACTCTCGGCGCTTACATCCGGGAGCGGCTGCAGGTCGATTCCAAGACTAGATTGCGCTGGGTCATAATTTTTAATCTTTATCGCCGTGACGCCATCTAGGGTGGCAGTGAGGGTATGACCATTCAGTCTATAGGCAAACCGGCCAGATTCGCTGCGATAGACATTCTCGCCTGTCTGAGAAAGCGCACCGCCATCAAGAATATGCTCAACACCATCTGCGTCGCGATAAAGAATTTGGCCTATCCCGCCAGCATCGAGAATCGTGTCTGTGCCATCACCAAAATTATAGATATAAGTATCAAAACCTAATCCACCTTCCAGATTGTCGTCTCCCTTCTGTCCCTCGATTACATCGTCACCATTATTGCCAATCAATGTATCAACTTGGTTGCTGCCATATATTGTGTCAGCACTATTTGCGCCGAGAATGACGAGGCCATTAGCGCTTTGCAGCAAACTGCGTTGGTTAAGAGTTGCGGAGCTTAACTGGTAGGTTTGGTTGGCGCCAAGGAAGCCGCCCTGGACCGAGATCGAATCGTCGCCGAAGGCGAGGGTGAGATATTGCGAGCCGTCTGAGCCGAGGGCACTCTCGATTCCGAGCTGATCGAGGGTTAGGCTCTCGATGCGGAGAAGACCGCCGGTGGCGTTAGTGACCGTGTCGTGACCATCGCCAGCACGGAAAACGACAGTATCGAATTCATCGCGGTAGATAAGGTCGTCGCCCGCACCACCATCCAGAACGTCAGCGCCCTCACCGCCAACCAGCTTATCGTCGCCCTCGCCGCCGCGTAGGATATCGTTCCCACCACCCCCGTATAGTTCGTCGTTGCCGGCCCCGCCGTCGAGGATGTCATCCCCCTCGGCGTCAAAACCGGCCGCGTATTCGCGGTTGAACAGCCTCAGGGTGCCGTGCGTCTCGGTAATCTGCTGGTCCTGGTTGTAAGTGGCGTTGTCGAGGTCGCCCCAGAGCTTGTCGTCGCCGTCGCCCCCGAGGAGTTCATCGTCGCCGGCCTCTCCGTAGAGCTTGTCGTGGTCTGCACTGCCATCGAGAAGATCGTCACCCGCGCCGCCGAAGAGTTTGTCGTTGCCTGCGCCACCGTCGAGGTAATCGTCGCCGGCATCGGCTTCTGCGACATCCTGTAACAGCGACAGCGTGACCGGAGAGG
>CAKKQL010000005.1 GCA_919902095.1 Acidiferrobacterales bacterium | reverse complement strand
AGCCGCTTAAGGCCAGTCCCGCGGCCAAAGCGCAGGTGTTCGAGCGGCGGATCTGAAATGGTTTGACCGGACGGTTGATTTCCACAAGCTCATCACCCGTTCCAACAACGGCGACCTCGGGCGTTTTCGAGACGAGGATTCTGGATTTCCCGACGGCCGCGGCAACGGCGATTTGCGCGGCCGAAAGACGGCACCCCGCCCGCAGCAGGATATCCCCCTTGCGGGCGTCAGAACCTTTCCGGTGGACGTTAAACATCGGCCGTGCCTTAAATTCATCGCGCACCTTTGCCGCGCGGCCGTCCATCTCGACATATTCAACCGGGATAACGCAGTCACAGCCTTTGGGCAACACGGCGCCGGTTGCGATCTCCAGGCAAGCGTTGCGGCTTTTTAAGGAAAGCGCCGGGGCGCCCGCCTTCTGAAGTCCCTCGACGGGAAACTGCCGGACACCTTTTAGAAATGATGCGCTGTTGACGGCAATGCCGTCCATCGTGGCGCGGTCAAATGGCGGGAGGTCCCGGTCGGCTACCACGTGTTCGCGCAGCACGCATCCGGTAGCGGCGGACAAAGGAACGCGCAGGGAAGGACAGGATACGGAATTTTTCTGGAGGATGGAATCAGCCTGAGGAACGGTGACCATATAATGAAATTCAAAATTCCTTACCTGGTTTCCCGCTTTTTAGCCATTGGCACGCAAATCGCCAGGAAGACGACCTCTCCGATCACATACGCCAGCAGTCCCGTGGCGATGCCCGAGGTAAACCCGTAGGAATGAAGCCCGACGTTCAAAAGGTTGACGCCGAACCACGCCCACATGACGACGACGATCCCCAGGACGCTGCCCGCCGCCACCCCCAACGGGCCGATGAAACGCCCAACTTTGGCGTGAAAAATAATCGCGCACCATAAGACGATCAAAAGCGCCCCGTTCTCTTTGGGGTCCCAACCCCAAAACCGGCCCCAGGACTCGTCCGCCCAAATCCCGCCGAGCATTGTCCCCAGGAAGCTCATCATCAACCCGAACCCCAGCGCCCCGATCATATTAAGGTAAGTCGATTCCAGCGCGGCCTTGTCTTTCGGATCTCGTATGCGCTGAAGGATGTACAAATGCCCGATCAGGCCGGCGACACAACAGCCCGCGTAACCGATGGTGATGGTCAAAACATGCGTCCCCAGCCAAAAATTGGAATTCAAAACAGCCACCAGCATTTGCAATGTATCGCCCTCGGCGGCGAATTTTCCGGCGATCAGAAGAAAAACAAGCCCGCAGACACTGGCGGTGACATTGCCCACCCAGCGTTTGTTGACCAGTTCGATAATGACCCCCGCGATAACGCTAATCATGCTGACGAAAATAAACGTCTCATACAGATTGCTGACCGGAGGCCTCCCCATGATGACGATACGCAGGACAAGCGCGCCGACATGCGGGATCAATCCCGCCGCGATCAGGAGCAACGCGCTCTGGCGAAGGAAAGGCCGTGTCAGGAAAAACGACAACAAAAACACGGCAAAGGCCAGCGCGTAGAACATTTTCGTCCAAAGAAAAAGGTTCGCCCTGTTATAGAACAATTCCAGAGGGATCTTGCGGATATTTTTTTGCGTGGCGGCATCAGTACGGCTCAAAACGGAATTGCTCAACGACCGGGCGGCTAAATCAAAAGGCATCTGCTCCCCGTTCCAGTAATGCACCACCATCGCGCGCGTGTATCCAATCTCCTCGCGCGCCTTGGGATCGGAGAATTCCCGGCTGATGGCGTCCATCGGGCTCAACCAGCCTTGGCCGGAGGCCTCAAGGCTTGGCACGATGGTAAAAGGAAGATCACTGTAAGTAGCCGACCAGTGGAACAAATTGTTCATCAACCCAAAAAGCTCTTTGTCCTTCACCGCCCAGGTCTCGGGCTTGCTCAATTCCAGCCCTTTGGCCCCTTGTTGAAGCAATTCCGCGCGGGAGGCGAGATCGTAAAAACTAAATGTCTTCTGCGTTTCGGGAAGGCCCAGCGTCTTGATAATTTCCGGGTCCGTTATCTGGAATTCGGAGGACGGAAGCGCGAAACGAAACACGCGGGTATGCAGGTCGTAAAGAAAAACGTTCTGGTAGACCCTCAAGATCTCCTGCTCAACAACGGAACGTTCCCTGGGTTCGATTTTATCGGCCGTCCGCGCGAGCTCCTCGAGCTTGGCGAGGCCCGGCTCAATCCGGGAGAAACTGTAGCGCCGTTTGGGTTCCGGCTCAACGCCCAAGGCCGTGGCGATCTCCGGATTATTAATGAGGAAAACCTTGTCTTCAAAGGTCGTTGCCGGGGCGAACAAAAGCCGCGCCAGCCATTGAACGGCGGACTTGCGCCCGAAAGAAGTTTTTCCGGAAATCTGCAGCAGTAACGTGCGGGCGTAGGTGTCGACGGGCTTGATCCGCCCGTCATTGAGGATCGCCACCGCGGCAAATTTATCCAGCGACACCGCGGCCCGGGGTTTGATCGAAGAATCCAGCGGGCAGATGGGCTGGGCGAAGGACACAGAAAGACCTAGTGTAAGAAAACAAGAGGCGATTGTAATTTTCTTGCGCATAACGTTTCCGGATACCCGGGTATCCCAGTACACACCGCCAGTACACTCCCGGAGTGTACTGGCTATTCCCTTTTCGTCCTAAAAGCCATCAACAAAAAATGCAGCGCCAGCCCGCCAAACGTGATAAAACTGGCAAAATACGGCAGCAGACGTCCCGCGTTCTTGACGACCGCCAGGGTGGAGGACTCCCTCCCGAACCGGTCGACCGAATACGATGATTGATAAACCGTGAAATTTTTGTAGCGAAGAGGTTTGTTCATCGAAATCAAGACCTCGCGCGACCCGCCGCCGGCCGGCGTGATCTCAACAAGACTTTTATAACTGCGCGCGATTTCGGTATTCGGATACCATTCCACCGTGAAATCTTTGAGCCGTAATATGAAAGGGGTCGGAAACCGTTTACGGCGAAGCTGCATAAAGTACGTTTTCCCGCCACTCGTGATTTTCGCCGGTTCCGTCTCCCCTCCATACAAAAGGACAGACACTTCCAGCGGCCCCGCCCCGCGTACGGTAAAAAGACCCCCGGGGATATTTTTCTCCGGCTCCTTCTCAAGGGCCACCGCTTTCAAGGTCTGGATCCCCGAGGCATTGATGATACCCGTCTCTGGTTCCGGGGACGGCTTGCCCGCGCCGTAGGCCTCGGCGCTGGGATAATACTGGCCCGCCGTTGCCGTCAGGCCGTATTCCGGGAACGCCAGTTGATCACCGGAACGCAGCCCGCGCGCGTCATACGCGACAACGTCTTTCCCGCCCTCCGCCCCCTTCCCGAGCGCCACTTCCCAATCATGATAGGCGCTCGACACGTTGGCCGCCTCGCCTTCCATCAGGGTCAGGTGCGATTCTTCGACGCCGTGGAGCGTGACGAACGCGGCGACGAAAAACAATAAAAGGCCGAAATGAGTGACGATAAGCCCGATGTGGCTCCACTTGTACACCAGCCGCACAATGGCCACGCACACAAGGTTAATGAAGAAAACCCACAAAACAAGTTGGGCGCCTGGAAACGGAATGAATCCGCCGAAAATAAAAACGAAGGAATTGAAGAACCGCTGCTGGGCCAGATAAAGCCCGTTATAGACCTGGTCGATGGTGCCCCACAGCGTCAGGATAAAAAGCAAAATCAAACAGACAAGCGTGATATTCATGGAAGCGCAAAACTTGATCGCGGGATTACACTGCAGTTTTTTACGGGTCGCGTTCATTCTTTATTGAGTTTTAAAGACTCACACAGCGTTTCAAATTTATCTTTATTTTCAAGGATAGCCCCGCGGGTGCCGGTCATCTTCACGAACACGGTCATATCCGGCAGCGTGATAACGGTCGCCACCATCGACGGGCTTTCAAAATCTTCTTTGGGCTGTAATTGGGTCAGATCGAGGATCGTGGCGTCAAAACCGTCTTTGGTCTGGATTCTCTTTTGCGCGGCGAGGAATTTTTCCATGGCCGGCGCGTCCGGCACGGCGATGTTGACCTGCTGCATCCAGCGCGCCGCGTTGGACTCAAGCCCGCCGGCATCGCCGGCAAGCGAGATCAGCGCGCACTCCACGGGTTCCTTGGCGTCCGCTGATTTAAAAGTCGCCAAACGCATGCCGCCTGCCCCTTGATCCTGCCAGCCTTCCGGCGTGGCCCACGACAACGGCGGCCGCGCCACCGAGGCCTCCAGCATTTTTTGCGTCTGTTGGTCCACGACGCCCGTCATCGGCATCGCCCCGGATGCCCCTCCTTGTCCCTTACCCAAAGAAGCGTGAATGTCATCATCGGGAATAGCCGAAGCATCCTGACCATTACGCAAAAAGGCGTGAACGTCGTCGTTGGGAATGGATGACGCGTCCATCTCACCCGACATCGGTATCGCCGGATGTGATGGTTGCCGCGGCGCGGGCGCGCTCTGGACGATTTCATGATACGTCCGCTTGGCCGGCCGCCGGTCGCAACCGCCGCTGGCCAAGGTGCCTGACAAGACCACCGCTAAAGAAATGTAAACGCCGTAATGAAGTCGCATAGGTATGGGGTGTATTGTAATAAATTCCCTAAAAAATACAAGCCTAAATTTTCGTAAATTTTCGTAAATATTTACGTGACTGAATTTACAGAGGAATCGCGCATGGAATTTCTCAGACGAACGACCCTTGGGCGGCCTGGTGCGCGTTCTCGATGCAGTCGTTGAGCGAAACACCCTTGCGGTAATTAGCGACAAGACACAGACCCTTCCATTTCTTTAATTCCTCTTCCAGCCCGCGCTCGGCTTGCGTATGGGCGATATCATATTGCGGGATCGCTTTGGGCCACTGGACGAAAAATGTCTCAATGGGTGAAGCCTCTGTTTTAAGCGTCGTCTGAACTTCCTTTAATGCCAGCGCGGTCAAGGCCTCGCGGGACTTCGCCAGGATATCCGGATAACGCGCGCCGCCGACCATGATTCGCAGTAATATCTCCTCTTTGCCGCAGCGGCCCGGAAAAATGTTGCTCTCAAATAAAACGCCCAGCACTTCTTTGCCTTCGCTGGATGGAATCAGATATCCGAAACCCTCCGGTTTACGGGAAAATGCCGTTAACGGAAAACCCAGCCCAATGACCGCCATCGGTGAATAACGGATCTTTCCCAATTCGCGCGCTATTGAAGGACTCATTTCTTTGATCATCGTCGCGGCCTGATAGGCCGGCGTACAAACAAAAAGTTCATCCGCTTCATAGCGCGCGCCGGCAGTCGCGACAACAAAACGTCCGGACACGTGCGTGATCCTTTGAACTTCCTGATTAAACCGAACATCCTGCGCGTAACGACTCGCCAGCGCGTCGGTCAATTGCGCCTGCCCGCGATGAAACGAAGTCAATGTGCCCTTCGGCATTCCTCCCTTGCGCAATTTCATCATGGCCCTGGACAACGAACCATATCGCTGTTCCAATTCATGGATCCTGCCGAAGGCGGCCTTCAGAACCGTCGCGCGCGCGTCGCCGCCGTAGATGCCGCTCACCATCGGGTCCAGGAATAACTGCGAAAATTTCTCGCCCAACCGCCGCGCGCCGAAACCGTAAACGCTCTCATCGGGATCCGTGCCGCGCGCCACAAACGGCTCAGCGAAAACGCGCAGTTTCTCACGCAGGCGCATCGGACGAAAGCCGAAAAAACTGCCCAAGCTCATCGGGAAAGGATACAAAACGTTATTTAAACAGATATAGCGGACCCGGGCATCGCGGCCGGCTTTGACCAGCTCGCCGACTAAGCCCAGCTCGGCGACCAACTCCAGCGTGCGCGGTTTGCCGTTAGGCTCCCTTTGGCCGATAGGCTCCCTGCGGGAGGAGGAATCCAGAAATCCATTGGGGCCGGTCTCAAAGAGATAGCTGCCGCGAGTGACCGACTGGATCGTCCCACCGGGGACGGCGCTTTGCTCGAAAAGAAGTATCGCGACCTCGGGGCGCGCGGCGTATTTCTTTTTAAGATAATGCAGCGTTGCCAGGCCGCTGATCCCGGCGCCGATGATAATGATAGTCTTAGACATAACCTTCGTATCTCGTCGCTTGTATCTCGTCGCTCGGCCCGCCTTCCAACGAAATACGAGATACGAGATACGGAATACGATTAATTTCTTTTATCAAACGCGTGCACTTGTTCAACAACGCGTTTCAATTTATCGACTTCCACGTCCGGAAAAACGCCGTGGCTTAAGTTAAAAATGTAGCGTCCGTGTTTAACGCCGCCGATCAAAACGTCGCGCGTTTCCTTTTCCAGCGTCGCGTCATCCGCGTACAAAAGTCCGTTGAACAAATTGCCCTGGACTCCTTTTTCCGTTTTCTCGAGGATCGTGTGGTGCCCGAGGACAACGGTGTGGTCGACGGACAAAAAGTCGGCTTCGGACTGGTCCATCAAGGCCAGAAGGTGCGCGCAGTTGCGCACGAAATAGATCGACGGCAAGTCGACCTCTTCGAAGATCCGGCGCGCGAACGGCAGCACCCAGCGCGCGAAGTCCGCCGGACGCAAGATCCCCGCCCAACTGTCGAATAATTGGAAAGCGGCGGCCCCCGCCTCCTTCTGCGCGTTGAGATAACGGATCGTGTTTTGCGTCAAAAGTTCCATCCACGCCTCAAAATGCACCGGATGTTCGTTGATAAAACGGAACATCCGGGTGAAATTGACCGCGGATCCGCCTTCGACCAGATAAGTCAACACCGTAAAAGGCGAACCGGCAAAACCGATGAGCGGAACATTGCCACCCGCAAGCTGCCCATTGACCAAACAAATAGCTTTCGTCACACCGGAGAAATCATCCGCGTCATGGATGTCGTCGCGATGGCGCGGATCACTGGCGATCATGCCCCCGATGACCGGCCCATGGCGGTCGTCGAAACGGATGTCAAAACCCATTTGCGTGGGCAGTGTCAGAATATCGGCGAAAAGAATCGCGGCGTCAACGCCGAGAATTCCAACGGGAAGACAGGTTATTTCCGCGGCCAATTCCGGCGTGTCGAACATCTTCTGTAAGGAAT
>CAKKQL010000004.1 GCA_919902095.1 Acidiferrobacterales bacterium | reverse complement strand
GCCAAGGACGCGAACGTCAAGCAGCTGGTGTTGTCGCATCGCATGCGGCGCACATCGGGACGCGAACCGGAAACGCTCGAACAGATCCGCCGCCATTACGCCGGACCGGCGGTATTCGCCAACGACCTCGACTGCTTTACTCCCTGAACGCCGCCGCGGCGGTCAGTGGCGGCGCACGAGTCCGAGTGGGTAGAGCAGCGCGGCGACCGGCGGCGGCTCGGCCGCCGGCTCCGAGATATGGAACCCCTGGGCGAAATCAACGCCGAAACTCTGCAGCAGTGCCAGTGTGTTCGCGTCTTCGACGAATTCGGCAATGGTCTGCTTGCCGAAGGAGTGGGCGATATCGTTGATGGAGGTGACGATGGCGCGGTCGGTCGGGTCGTTGGCCATGCCGCGCACGAACTGGCCGTCGATCTTGATGAAGTCCACCGGCAGGTGCTTCAGGTGATGGAATGAGCTGAAGCCGCTGCCGAAATCGTCGAGCGCGAAGCGGCAACCGAGCGTGCGCAGCTCGCCGATGAGCCGCTTGGCGGCTTCGATGTTTTCGATGGCGCTGGTTTCCGTGATCTCAAAGATCAGCGTACGCGGGTCGAGTTGGTGCTTTTTCAGCAGCCGCTCGAGCAGCGTCACGAAGTTGTCGGACCCGAGCGTCTGGCCGGAGATGTTGATGGTGAACACCGGTTTGCGTCCCGAGGCCTGCATGTCCGCAAGCTTTTCGATCGCGCGCCGCAGCACCCAGATGTCGATCTGGGTCATGAGGCCGAAGCGCTCGGCCGTCGGCAGGAACGCCCCGGGCGCGACGATCTCGCCGTCCGCGCCCTTGAGCCGCACCAGCACCTCGTAATGCGGCGCCAGCCGCAATGCCGGCGCGGCCGCCGGCTTCCGGCCGCCGCCCGCGGCGTCGGCCTGCAGTTCGCCCACCGGCACGATCGGCTGGAAGTACAGCAGGAAGCCGTCGCCCTTGAGCGCCTCCTGCAGCCGCCCGGACCAACCGAGGTCGAGGTTCATCGCCAGCTTGGCATCGCTCTCCGGCCGGTAGAGGTGCACCTGGTTGCGGCCGCGGCGCTTGGCGAGGTGGCAGGCGATGTCGGCGTTGGCGAGCACCTCGCCCGGCGAGTGCGCGTCCTTGTCGATCAGGGCCACGCCGATGCTGCCGTTGATGTTGTAGCTCTTGCCGGCGTACACGAAGGCGTACTGGTCGAGGAGCTGGCGAAAACTTTCCGCCACGACCGGCACGTTGCGCGGGCCGGCGTTACAGAGGATCACCGCGAACTCATCGCCGCCGAGGCGCGCGAGCAGATCCGAATCGCGCAGGCGCGACTGCAGCTGCTGACCGATCTCGATCAGCAGCTGGTCGCCGGCGACGTGGCCGGCGGTGTCGTTGATGTACTTGAAGCGGTCGAGGTCGATGTAGAGCAGCGCCGAGACCTCTTCGCTGCGCTTGAGGCGGTGGACCTCGCTCTCGAGATAGCGCTCGAAATGGTTGCGGTTGTGCAGCTTGGTCAGCGGATCGTGGTTGGCCTGCCACACGAGCTCGCGCTCGAGCAACCGGCGCTCGGAGATGTCGCGGAAGGCGACCACCGAACCCTCGGGCAGCCCGGCCACGCGCATCGGGTACACCGTGCACTCGACCGGAATCGGTCGCCCGGCACGGTGCCAGAACACGGTCTCGTAGGCGTTGAGCTCGGCGCCGGAAACATACGAGCGCTGCAGCGGGCAGTCCTGCGGCGGACAGGGTCGGCCGTCTTCCGCGGCATAGTGAATCAGCTTGTGCGCCGGATTGCCGGTCAGCGGAACCTCTTCGTCGTAGCCCAGAATCCGGCGCGCCGCCGGATTGAGGAAAGTGATCTGGCCGAGCTTGTCCACCCCGTACACCCCGTCACCCACGGAGTTGAGAATGCCGGCGAGCCGCAGGCGCTCGGTGTCGATGGATTTGCGGTTGCGCACCGCGCGGCTCATGGCGGCGATGCGCGCCAGAAACAGCTCCTTGGCCTCGTTCTTGAACATGCACTCGACCGCGCCGGCGGCGAGGCAATCCTGGATGATGTCTTCCTGGTAGGCGCCGGTGAGGATCGAGGCGGTGATGCTGGCGGTCGCCGGGTCGCTCCGCAGCTGGCGGCAGAGCACGTCGCCGTTGCCGCCGGGCATGAAGTAATCGACGATGGCGATGTCGAACGGCGCGAGCCGCGCCATCTCCATCGCCTCGGTGGTGTTGGCCGCCGTTTCCACGGCGTAGCCGTGCTCGGTCAGCAGGCGCCGATAGCTCGCGCGCACGGTCTTGGAATCGTCCACGAGCAGCAGGCGGATATCGTCGCGACCGGCGTGCCACGGGGGCTGGTCCTCCGCCGGCGCATTGAGCAGCCGGTCGAGGCAGCCGACGCAGTCGGCATGCTCGCTCCACAGCAGCATCGCCGTGCGCGGCCGGCGCGCGGTCCAGTTGAAGGCATCCGGGTCGGCCGCCTGCGCCATGATCAGCAGCGCCGCATCGCGCCCCTTGCCCTGCGTGAGTTCGGCGAGCAGCAGCTGGGCAACCGGATGCTCGTCCGGCGACGAGCCGAAGATGACCGCGGCAAACGCCGACGCGCCGCCGTGGCGCAACATCTGCAGGCCGGCGGCGTACGACGCCGCCTCGACCACCTGATAATCGGCGCGCGTCGCCAGCGCGCGGCGCAGCAGGTGCCGCAGCGTGGCGGAGGTCTCAATCAGCAGTAAACTGTGCAAGGCCGTACCTCGTACTCGTGCCGGGCGTCGGTTTGCCCGGGTCTTTTCGGCTGCGTATTTAGTGCATAGCCTGTGCCATCTTAGAAGGGGTGGCCAGCGGCCGGCGTGGCCCGGTCCTTTATATCGGGTCCAAAAACGGCTTAAATCCTCGCATCTACCATGGCCAAACTGCTTTATTTCGCGACCCTCGCCGACCGCCTCGGACGCACCGCCGAGGAGCCCGAACTGCCGCCGGGCGTCACCGACGTGCGTACGCTGCTCGCGTGGCTGCGCTCGCGCGGCGGCGCCTGGGAATCGTTGCTCGCGGACAACGCCGTGCGCGTGATGGTGAACCGCCAGTTCGCGAGCCTCGACACGCCGCTCGACAATCGCCACGAAATCGCCATCCTGTCCGGCGGACGGCGCTGATTCCGCAACAACCGGCTGAATCCATGCCGCTTTCCGTGCGGCCGGCAGCGGCATGGCGGTCTGCTACGCTTGTTCCTGAAGAGTGCGGGCGCCGCCCGCCGGACCGTGGCCGTGGCCGTGGAACCCAACACCGAGCGCCTCAAACAGATACTGCGTCAACCCGAACCGGGCATCAGCCTGGCGGAGGCGGCGCTGGTGATCGCGCGCGACGAATACCCGGCCCTGGACGTGGACGCCTACCTGCGCCGGCTGGATGAACTCGCCGCGCGCGTGCGCGCCGGGCTGCCGCCCACGCCGGGCCTCGAAGAGATGATCGTGACGCTGAATCACTTCCTCTTCGTCGAGCAGGGCTTCGCCGGCGATACCGACAACTTCTACGATCCGCGCAACAGCTTCCTCAACGAGGTGCTGGACCGCCGGCGCGGCATCCCGATCACGCTGTCCATTCTCTATCTCGAAATCGGGACGCGCCTGGGACTCGAACTCGAGGGCATCTCCTTCCCCGGCCACTTCCTGGTGAAGTACCCGACTGAAGAAGGCGACCTGGTGCTCGACCCGTTTTCCGGCGGCATGCCGCTCGACGAGAAGGACCTGCGGACGCTGCTCGACCGGACCTACCGCGAACCGGATGACGCGCCGCCGTTGGAGCAGCTGCTGACCGCCGCCGGCAAGAAGGAAATCCTGGTGCGCATGCTGCGCAATCTCAAGGGCGTGTACCAGCACAACAGCCAGCCGGCGAAGATGCTGAACGCGCTCAACCGCATCCTGCTCATCGCGCCGGACTCGGCCCCGGAAGTGCTCGAACGCGCGCGGCTGCACGACCAGATGGAATGCCTGCGCGCCGCGCTCGCCGACTACCGGCATTACCTCACGCTCGAATCCGCGGGCCCGTCCGCGCCGGAAATCGGCCGGCGCGCGGCCGAGCTCCGGCAGCTCGTGGCACGCCTCAACTGATCCGCCGTCCGATGCCATCCGGCACGCCGTACCGTAACGACGAAAGCGCGTGGCTGCTCTACATCGTCGAGTGCTGCGACGGCTCGCTCTACACCGGCATTACCAACGATATCGACCGGCGCCTGAAGGAACACAACGACGGCAGCGCCTCGCGCTATACCCGCAGCCGCCGGCCGGTGACGCTGCGCTACCAGGAGCCCTGCGCCGATCGCTCGCAGGCCCTGATCCGCGAGTTGTCCGTGAAGCTGCTCAACCGGCGCGAAAAAAAGGCGCTGATCGGCGCCGCTCAGACGACGCGCACGTAAACCAGATCCCGCACCACATGCCCGAGGCGCCGCCCGCGGGCCTCGTATTTGGTGTCCGGCCGCAGACCCGCGGGCGCGGGCGCGAAACCGGATGACGCGCCGAGCACCGCCTGCATGTGTTCGGCGTAATCCTGCCAGTCGGTCGCCAGGTGCAGCACCCCGCCCGGTTTCAGCTTGCGCCGCACGAGTTCGATGAATTCGGGCTGCACCAGCCGGCGCTTGTGGTGGCGCTGCTTCGGCCACGGGTCGGGAAACAGCAGGTACACCGCCGCGAGCGACGCGTCGGGAATATTGCGCGTCAACACTTCCTTGGCATCAACACACAGCACGCGCACGTTGACGAGGCTCTCGCCGTGCAGCCGGCGCAGCAGATGGCCGACACCCGGGCGGTGCACCTCGATACCGAGATAATTGTTCTGCGGCTGCTGCGCGGCCAGCGCCGCAAGCACATTGCCGTTGCCGAAGCCGATTTCGAGCACCACTGGCGCGCGGCGCCCGAAGGCGGCGGAAAAATCGAGCAGGTCG
>CAKKQL010000003.1 GCA_919902095.1 Acidiferrobacterales bacterium | reverse complement strand
CGGCGCAACGCCGCCAAGCAACTGGACCTGCCGTCGGCCTATTTTCAGGGCCTCAACTTCCTGCTCAACGAACAGCCGGACAAGGCCATCGAGATTTTCATCCGGGTGCTCGAGGTCAACTCGGATACCGTCGAAACCCATCTGGCGCTTGGAAATTTGTTTCGCCGCCGCGGCGAGGTCGAACGCGCCATCCGTGTCCACCAGAACCTGATTGCCCGGCCGACGCTCGACAAGGAACAGCGCTCGCAGGCGCTGCTCGAACTCGGCCAGGATTATTTCAAGGCCGGCCTGTTCGACCGCGCCGAGAACCTGTTTCTGGAGCTGGCGGAAATCCGCGCCCACAGCGAGCAGGCGTTGACCCTGTTGCGGCACATCTACCAGCAGGAAAAGGAATGGGAAAAGGCGGCCAATGTCACGCGTAAACTCGCGCGCGTCTCCGGTCGCAATCTGGATACCGTGATTGCGCATTATTACTGCGAGTTGGCGGAGCAGGTATTCGCCAAGAAGAACATCATCATCGCACGCGCCTACGTTAAGCAGGCATTCGACAACGACCCCCGTTGTCTGCGCGCGAGCATTCTGCTCGGCGACATCGAGGCCGCGGAAGGCAATGATCGCGAGGCGATCCAGGCCTGGCGCCAGGTGGAAGAGCAGGATGCGCATTACCTCGGCGAAGTGGCCGGGCGCATCGCCGAGGGTTTTCGCCGGCTCAAGGACGAGCAGGGCCTGTACGATTATTTCCGCACCGCGTTGCAACGTTATGGCGGCGTGGCGCTGGCGCTGACCTTCGCCGACATTATCCGCGCGCGCGACGGCGTCGAGGCGGCGCAGAAGTTCGTCATCGAATGGCTGCGGCGCAAGCCGAATGTCCACGGGCTGCACCAGTTGCTGGCGCTCAATCTGGAAAAGGCGAAGGACAGCGCCCGCGGCGATTTGCTCATGCTCAAGGGCATCATCGAGGAGCTGCGCGCCCAGCACCTCGGCTATGCCTGCGGTCAGTGCGGCTTCAAGGGCAAGTCGTTGCATTGGCAGTGCCCCAGCTGCAACCGCTGGAACACGATCAAACCGGTGCAGGAATACTGATGCACGATAAAACACAGCTTGCCGGACCGCACCTGATCGTCGCGCTCGACTTTGCCGACGCCGCCGCCGCGCGCGTCTTCGCCGCCCGCGTCCTGCCCGCGCAATGCCGGCTCAAGGTGGGACTGGAGCTTTTCACCGCCGCCGGGCCGGGCCTGGTCGCCGAGCTGGTTGAGCGCGGATTCGACGTGTTTCTCGACCTCAAGTACCACGACATCCCCACTACGGTGGCGCGCGCCTGTACCCGCGCCGCCGCGCTCGGGGTGTGGATGCTGAATGTGCATGCGCTCGGCGGCCGGCGCATGCTCGAGGCTGCGCGTGAGGCCGTGGAAGGTCCCCGCCGCCCGCTGTTGCTGGCCGTGACTCTGTTGACCAGCCTGGAGGCGCGGGATACCGGCGAGATCGGCCTGACGAACGATATCGGCGGCCAGGTGGAACGTCTGGCGCAACTCGCCTCGGACTGCGGGCTCGACGGCGTGGTGTGTTCGCCGTTGGAAGTTGATCGGTTGCGCCAGCGTTTTACGAAGCCGTTCGCGCTGGTCACGCCCGGCATCCGGCCAGCCGCCGCCGCGGATGACCAGCGGCGCACCTTGACCCCGGCCGAGGCCATCGCGCGCGGCGCGGATTACCTTGTCATCGGCCGGCCGGTGACGCGCGCCGCCGACCCGCAGGCGGCACTGGCGGGTATCGACGAGGAAATCCGCCAGGCCACAGGTCGACAGTCGCGGACAATCTCCGGATAATGGCGCGAAAATTACACTCTCAGACCGCCGCGACGCACGCGGCCCCAGGATCCCGAAGCGTGCTACCCCAACTGCTGCAGAAAGTCGTCGAGGCGCGGGCGCTCGTCGTGGGCGATGTCATGCTCGACCGCTACTGGTACGGCGAGGTCGACCGCATCTCGCCCGAGGCACCGGTGCCGGTGGTGGCGGTGGCGCGCGTGGACGAGCGGCCCGGCGGCGCCGCCAACGTGGCCCGCAACGTGCGGGCATTGGGTGCGCGCTGCACGCTGCTGTCCGTAACCGGCGACGACCGCGAGGCCGACAGCCTCGCGCGCCTGCTGGACGAGGCCGGCATCGCCCATACCCTGTGCCGCGACAAGCTGCTCAATACCACCATCAAGCTGCGCGTCATCTCCCGCCACCAGCAGCTGATGCGCATCGATTTTGAGTCGCCGGTCAGCAAGGACGCGCGCGTGCAGCTGCTCGACCGCTATCTGCAGCAATTGCCGCAGTCCAACGTCGTGATCCTGTCCGATTACGGCAAGGGCGGGCTCGGCTACCTGCGCGAGATGATCGCGGCGGCGCGCAACGCCGATGTGCCGGTGGTAGTCGATCCCAAGGGCGAGGACTACAGCGGCTACCGCGGCGCCACGCTCATCACCCCGAACCGCCGGGAATTCGAGATGGTGGCCGGACGTTTCCGCGACAACGCTGAGCTCGAATCGAAGGCGCGCGCCATGGCGGAAGCGCTCGATCTCGGCGGTATTCTGGTGACCCGCGGCGAGGAGGGCATGAGCCTCATCGAGCGTCAGGGACGGATCCTGCATGCGCCGGCGCACGCCCGCGAGGTGTTCGACGTGACCGGCGCCGGCGACACGGTTATCGCCACCATCGGTTGCGCCTACGCCGTGGGCGCGGCGCTGGAGGACGCGGCGCAGCTCGCAAACGTCGCGGCCGGCATCGTCGTCGGCAAGCTCGGCGCCGCGACCGCCAGTCCGGCGGAAATCCTGCACGAACTCGCACACCAGGAGGCCTGATGTACGTCGTCACCGGCGGCGCCGGGTTCATCGGCGCCAATATCGTCAAGCGGCTCAACGAGCGCGGCATCCGCGACATTCTGGTCGTGGACAATCTCGAAAAGGCCGACAAGTTCAAAAATCTGATCGACTGCGAGATCGCGGACTATCTCGACAAGCGCGATTTCATCGACTGGTTGCAGCAAAGCGGTCGCCGCAAGTTCAAGGCGGTCTTTCATGAGGGCGCCTGCTCCGACACCATGGAGCACAACGGCGCCTACATGATGCAGAACAACTATGAATACTCGAAGGCGCTGCTCGATTTCTGTCAGGCCCGGCGGGTACCATTTCTGTATGCTTCATCGGCCTCGGTCTACGGCGCCGGACGCGTGTTTCGCGAGGCGCGTGAACATGAGGCCCCGCTCAACGTCTACGGCTACTCCAAGTTCCTGTTCGACCAGCACGTGCGCGCCCGGCTGTCGCGCAAGACCGCACAGATCGCCGGTTTCCGCTATTTCAATGTCTACGGCGACCGCGAGCAGCACAAAGGTCGCATGGCTTCGGTCGCGTTTCATCATTTCAACCAGTTCCTCGAATCCGGCCAGGTGCGGCTGTTCGAAGGCAGCGACAACTATGGCAATGGCGAACAGCTGCGCGACTTCATCTCGGTCGAGGACGTGGTGGCGGTGAACCTGTTCTTTCTGGACAACCCGCGCAAGAGCGGCATCTTCAACGTCGGCACCGGCCGCGCCCAGCCGTTCAACGACGTGGCCGTGGCGGTGGTCAACAGCCTGCGGCAGTCGGAAGACAAGCCGGCGCTCACGCTCGACGACATGCGCCAGCAAGGCATCCTCGTGTATGTCGAGTTTCCGGAGAAGTTGCGTGGCAAATACCAGAGTTTTACCCAGGCGGATATCTCGGCATTGCGCAAGGTTGGCTACAAAAAACCATTCCTGACGGTGGCGGAGGGGGTTGGTCGCTACGTCCGCCAGCTGCTCCAGCGCCGTGCCCCGGCCAAGTCTTGACCGGCCGAACCGTCAAATCTCACTGCCGTTCCGGTAGCCGACACAGAGGTGCGGGGTTGTGAGTGAGGCAGTCAAGAAGTGGTATCTCGTCTATGCCAAGCCGCGGCAGGAGCAGGTGGCGCGGACCAACCTGGAACGGCAGGGTTACGAAACTTACCTGCCGCTCAGCCGCGAAACCAGGCGACGCCGTGGCAAAGCCGCCGAAATTATTGCCCCATTATTCCCGCGTTACCTATTTATTCACCTCGATAGCCAGACGGATGACTGGGGACCGATTCGCTCCACGCTGGGGGTGGTATCCCTGGTCCGTTTTGCCCACCAGCCGGCCCAAGTACCGGATGATCTGGTGGCGACACTGAGGGTGCGGGAGGATCCCGAGGGCCTGGTTGCCGTCCCGCGTGACGTATTCAAACGCGGGGAGCGGGTTCGGATTACGGATGGCAGCTTCATGGGGTATGAAGGTATTTTCCTTGTCCCCACTGGACGCGACCGGGTGGTGATCCTGCTCGATATTATGGGAAAACTGACCCGTGCCACGGTGGGCACTCTCAGTATTGAGCCCGCGAGTTGATAGGCCCCTCTAATATTCTTGACTAACTCCTTGATGTTCCTATAGTGTTCAGGTTATGAACACTAAGACAGATCGCGAAGAGCAACTGGTTCTCGAGCTGCTGGACGCCGTTGGCAGGAAGAATGACGTCAGCCAGCGACACTTGGCGCTACATATGGGTGTCGCCCTGGGACTGGCGAATTCATATCTCAAGCGCTGTATCCGCAAGGGATTCATAAAAATTTCAGAAGCGCCTGCGAACCGTTACCTCTATTACCTCACGCCCACGGGTTTTTCCGAAAAAAGCCGGCTGACCGCCAAGTATCTGGCCTCCTCGTTTCACTTTTACCGTCAGG
>CAKKQL010000002.1 GCA_919902095.1 Acidiferrobacterales bacterium | reverse complement strand
AATTCTCGCAGGTGCGCCGGGTGGTAAGGCGATCGAGAATGACGTCGCGCGGGACCTCGAGGCTCACGGCGGCGTCGAGCTTGATGCCGATCTTGGCGAGCAGCGCCTTCAGCGCATCGGCCTGCGGAATGGTGCGCGGGAAGCCGTCGAGCAGGAAGCCCTTCTGGCAATCCGGCTCCTGTAGCCGCTTTTCCATGATGCCCATGATCAGAGCGTCCGGCACCAGCCCGCCGCTGTCCATGTGCGCCTTGGCCTGCTTGCCGAGCTCCGTGCCGGCCTGCACCGCGCCGCGCAGGATGTCGCCGGTGGAAATCTGCACCGAACCGTCGAGTTTCGTCAGCAGCTTCGCAACCGTGCCCTTGCCCGCGCCCGGGGCGCCCAACAGAATCAGTTTCATATTACATTTCCTCTCTTCGTAGGCCAGATGAATGAAGCGCGCCGCCAGTCGCCGTCGCCGGCCGACCGCGGCAAAGGGGCGCATTTTCGCCCGTGGCCGGCGGCCGAAGCAACCTAAATATGCGCTGCCGGGTGTTTTGGTAATATCCTTATAAGTGAAGTTTTCCCGGCCGCGAGGAGGCCCGTCATGACCCAGTCCGAAACCGTATTCGACGACACCTTCGACCAGGTGGTGCGACTCGGCAATCGCCTGGCCGATGCCGACAACGACGCCGACCGCTGGGACATCGCCGACGGCCTGCTCGCCGGCGCCCTCCAGTACTGGCTCTATTCGCGCCAGCCCTGCGGCGACCCGCGCTGCACCGATTGCCTGCCGGTGAGCACCGCCGACGGACGCATGACCGAGCTGATGCGGCAGGTGAAGCAGCTCGCCGAGGAAAGCGAGTATTACCACTCGCCGGCCGACGCCAACGTCGGTCGCGCCTGAGCCGTGCGCACGGCGTCGGCATTCGTCTGCTGGAAATGCGGCGCGGCGCTCGCCGAGCTGCCACTGCCCCTGAGCCGCCTGGCCGAGTGCCCGAAATGCCGCGCCTACCAGCACGTCTGCCGGATGTGCGAATTCTACGATCCGCGCCTGACGGGCAAGTGCCGCGAGGAACGCGCCGAGGAGGTGCGCGACAAGGAACATGCGAATTTCTGCGACTGGTTCAAGCCGCGGCCCGACGCCCACCAGCCGCCCGGCGCGGGCAAGACCCAGGCCGCGAAGGCCGGGATCGATGCCCTGTTTGGCGGCGCGCCGGAACCGGCCCCCAAGGCCGACGCGACGCGAGCCCGGCTCGATGAACTGCTTGGCGGCAAGGGCAAGGGCGACAAGCCGAAGCAGACATGAAACGGAAACGAAAACAGGGCGCGGCACCCGCCAGCACCGCCGCCACGCGCAACCCGAAGCTAAACGCCCAGACGCGCACGGTGCTGCGCGCCCATTACGCCGCCAAATACCGCTCCCGCTAGCCGTGCCGCCGCGCGCGGCATTCCCGGCTGGAAGTTTGCGCCGGCTATGGCTAATCTGGACCGCTCGGTAACAGTTGAACCCCGAATCGCCTGACGTTGCATCCGCCATGAATCCAGGTTCCCGTTTTCTGCCAGCATGCCTGCGCGGGCTTGCGCTGGTGTCGGCCTTGGCGCTGCCGGCGGTCGCCGCCGCGGAAACACTGAGCTGGGAGGCGTGCGTGACCATGACCGCGCAGCAAAATGCCGCGCTGCGCGCGGCCTACGACAACGTGCGCGCCGCCGAGCATCTGGCACGCTCGGCCTTCGGCGGTTATCTGCCGTCGGTGTCGGCCAGCGCCGGCCGCACCAAGTACGACTATTCCACGTCTTCGTCCACGTACACCGCCTCGGTCACCGCGACCCAGAACCTGTTCGCCGGTTTCAAGGACCAGGCGTCGGTAGCGCAGGCCGAGGCCAACACCGCCGCCGCCGAGGCGGCGTTGCGCATCGCCCGGGCGCAGGCGAGCTTCGACCTCAAGTCCGCGTTCGCGGCGCTGCGCTACGCGCAGGACAGTCTCATGCTCGCCGACGACATCATCCGCCGGCGCGAGGAAAACCTTAAGCTCGTGGAGCTGCGCTTCGAGGGCGGGCGCGAGAACAAGGGCTCGTATTTCCTCTCGCGCGCCGCGGCGTCGCAGGCGCGCTACGAGCGCCTGCAGGCGCAGCACGCGCTGCTCGTGGCCCAGGAGCAGTTGGCGCGCGCGCTCGGCAAGGACCGCGCCCAGGGATTCGACATCGCCGGCAACGTGCCCGAGGCCGTGCCGCCGGAGAAGGCGGACCTCGAGGCGCTGCTGCCGCAGGTGCCGGAGTACCAGCAGGCGCTGGCGCAGGAGCGGGCCGCCGAGCAGGACGTACGCATCGCGCGTGCCGGGCTGCTGCCGACGCTCAATCTCACCGGCACCGCCGGGCGTCAGGGTGAAAGCTGGGTGCCCAACGATCACCGCAACTCCGCCGGCGTGAGCCTGTCGGTGCCGATCTTTAGCGGCGGCAAGGACTACTACGCCACGAAAGGCGCGGCCGCGAGCCTGTCGGCGGCGCAGGCCAGCCGCGAAAACACCGTGCGTACACTGCGCACCAAGCTGCAGCAGGGCTACACCGGCTACGTGCAGGCGGAGGCGAAGCGGAGCGTGGACCGCGAGTTCGTCGAGGCCGCGGCCACGCGCGCAGAAATCGCGCGCAGCAAATACAATAACGGCCTGTTGTCGTTCGAGGACTGGGACATCATCGAGAATGACCTCATCAGCCGCCAGAAGGCCGCGCTCGCGAGCCAGCGCGACCGTATTACCGCCGAGGCGACGTGGGAACAGGTGCAAGGCACGGGGGTGATACCGTGAAGCTGAATCTGGCGAGCCTTACGCGCCGGCAGAAGTTGATCGCGCTTGGCATCGCGGCGCTCATCGTTGTCGTTCTGGTGGCGTGGTTCGTGCGTCCGGGTCGCGGCAACGCCGACGGCGTGCGCGAGGTCGAGGTCACGCGCGGCAATATCGAAATCAGCATTCTCGCCAATGGCACGGTGCAGCCGCGCAACCGCCTTGAAATCAAACCGCCGCTCGCCGGGCGCGTGGAGCAGGTGCTGGTGCAGGAAGGCCAGGCCGTCGGCAAGGGCCAGATTCTGGCGTGGATGAGTTCCAGCGAGCGCGCGGCACTGCTCGACGCCGCGCGCGCCCGCGGCCTGGAAGAGGTGAAACGCTGGGAGGAATTCTACAAGGCCACGCCGATTCTTTCGCCGATCCACGGCACCGTCATCAAGCGCAACGTCGAGCCCGGCCAGAGCTTCACCAGCGCCGACGCGGTGCTGGTGCTGTCCGATCGCCTGATCGTCCAGGCGCAGGTGGACGAGACCGACATTGCGCAGGTGCAGCCCAAACAGAAGGCGCGGATTACCCTGGATGCCTACCCGAGCGAGGCGATTCCGGCCGAGGTCGGCGCCGTCGCCTACGAGGCCAAGACCGTGAACAACGTCACCACCTACACCGTGGACGTGCTGCCGGAAAAGGTGCCGCCGTTCATGCGCAGCGGCATGACCGTGAGCGTGGCGTTCCAGGTGGCCTCGAAGGAGGACGTGGTGCGCGTCCCGAGCCGCGCGCTCCAGGTGCGCGACGGCCAGGCCTACGTGCAGGTGGCGGACGGCGGCGGCCGGGAGGAGCGCGCCGTGCAGCCCGGCCTGACCGACGGCAAGTTCACCGAGATCGTCGAAGGGCTGCGCGAGGGCGAGAAGGTGCGGATGGCACAGATCAAGACCGAGAAGCGCGCCGGCGGCACCAATCCGTTTGCCACCTTCGGCCGCACCTCGACGCAGAAGAAGTAGCCCCGCCATGCTGGAGCTTCGGGACGTCCACAAGTCGTACCGCATGGGCGACAACATGGTGTACGCGCTGCGCGGCGTATCGCTGACCATCGCACCCGGCGAGTTCGTCGCCATCATGGGGCCGTCCGGCTCCGGCAAATCCACGCTCATGCACGTGCTCGGGCTGCTGGACGTGCCGGACAAAGGTTCCTACCGCCTCTACGGGCGCGAGGCGGCGCACCTCTCCGACGACGAGCTGGCGGTGCTGCGGCGCGAGGCCATCGGTTTCGTGTTCCAGCAGTTCAATCTGTTGCCGCGCATGTCCGCGCTCGAAAACACCGCGCTGCCGCTGATCTACTCGCGCCACCGCCTGGAAACCGGACGCGCGGCGGAGTTGCTGAAACAGGTCGGCCTGGGTGACCGCGTCCACCACCGCTCGAACGAGCTTTCCGGCGGCCAGCAGCAGCGCGTGGCCATCGCGCGTTCGCTCATCAACGCCCCGCGCGTGATTCTCGCCGACGAGCCCACCGGCAATCTCGACAGCGAGTCGCAACGCGAGATCATGGCGCTGCTGGAGAGCCTCAACGCGCAGGGCATCACGGTCATCATCGTCACGCACGAGGAGGAGGTGGCACACCACGCGCGGCGCATTCTCCGCCTGCGCGACGGCATGATTCAGTCGGACGAGTCGAAGGAGCGTAGCGGGAAGAAACCCGCGGCCGCGGCGGCACCCTCGCTCGCCGCCGACACGCGCCTGACCTTCACCGAAATCCGCGAGCACCTGCGCCAGGGCCTGAAGACGCTCGCGGCCAACAAGGTCCGCACCGGCCTGTCCATGCTCGGCATCCTCATCGGCGTGGCATCGGTGGTGGCGATGCTGGCGCTCGGGCAGGGCGCCAAGCGTGACATCGAGGCGCGCCTGTCGGCGCTTGGCTCGAACCTGCTGTTGTTGCGCCAGGGCGCGGTGCGCGTCGGCGGCGTCGCCGTCGAGGCCGGCGCGGCCACGCGCCTGACGATCGAAGATGTCACGGTCATCAAGGAAACGCTGCCGTCGGTGCGCGAGGCCTCGGGCACCGTCACCGGGCGCGGGCAGGTGAGTTACCTCAATCGCAACTGGAACACCCAGATCATGGGCACCGGCCCGGCCTACGCGCAGATGCGCGCCTCGCAGCCGGATGTCGGGCGCTTCTTTACCGAGGATGAGAACCGTCGGCGCGCGCGCGTCGCACTCATCGGCCGCACCATCCTGCGCGAGGTGTTCGACAACCAGGATCCCATCGGCGAGACCATCAAGGTCAACAAGGTGGGTTTTCAGGTCATCGGCATCCTGCCGGAGAAGGGCGCCACCGGCTGGCGCGACCAGGACGATGTGGTGGTGATTCCGCTGCTGACCGCCATGCACCGGCTGCTCGGCAAGGATTATCTGGACTACGTCGACATCGAGGTGCGCAGCCCGGCGGAGGCCGAGGCCACGACCGCGGCGGTGAACGAACTCATGCTCTCGCGCCACCGCGTCGCGGCGTCGCAGCGCCAGGACGCCTACCAGATCCGCAATCTGGCCGACATCCAGGCGGCACTGTCCGAAACCAGCCGCACCATGTCGTGGCTGCTGGCCTCGATCGCCGCGATCTCGCTGCTCGTCGGCGGTATCGGCATCATGAACATCATGCTGGTGTCGGTGACCGAGCGCACACGCGAAATCGGCCTGCGCAAGGCCGTCGGCGCCTGCCGGCGCGACATCCTCACGCAGTTCCTGCTGGAGGCGGTGACGGTGAGCGCGGTGGGCGGCTTACTCGGCATCGCCCTCGGCGTGCTGACGACACTCGGCATGTCGCTGCTCGCCGGTTGGGCCACGGCGGTCTCGCCGCTGCACGCGCTGCTGGCGTTCGTATTCTCCGCCGGCATCGGCATCGCCTTCGGTTACTACCCCGCGCGCAAGGCCGCGGGGCTGCATCCCATCGAGGCGTTAAGGTACGAGTAGCGTGGACTAACGCTGCGCATCACCGGCAGCAAAAAAGCAGAGCGAGGAACGAGCGGCGCTTTTTGCTGTCCGCGTGCATGCGATTGTTAGGGCTCATATTCTTGGGAATCTCAGAAATAGCATCTTGTTCCGACTTATTTCATTGTGACCTCTCCACGGTTCCGAAATTGAACGCGTCGTATGTCAGCGCCCCGGTCACTTGAAACTCTTGCGCGCGCGCTCAACTTTGCTTCTGATCACGCAGTCCACGACATGATCGTTGATCAGCCCCATTGCTTGCATGAAGGCATACACCGTGGTGGGTCCGACGAATTTCCAGCCCAGCTTTTTCAGATCCTTCGACAAAGCAAGCGATTCCGCCGAGGTCGAGGCAGTCTGCGGTTCCGCAAGTTGCTTCATGTCTGGTTCGTAACGCCAGACGAAGGCTGCCAGCGAGCCTTCCCGTTTCACGATCTCCCGGGCCCGCCGGGCATTATTGATGGCTGCCTCGATCTTGCCGCGGTGGCGGATGATTCCTTCGTCTTTGAGCAGACGATCAAGGTCGCGCTGGGTGAAGTGCGCTATCCTGTCAAAATCGAAATTATGGAAGGCGGCGCGGAAATTCCCGCGCTAGGCGAGGATGGTGCGCCAGCTCAGTCCGGATTGAAAACCCTCCAGACTCAATTTCTCGAATAAGCGATGATCATCGCTGACTGGAAAACCCCATTCAGTGTCGTGATAGGCCAGAAACTCTGGTGCGGCGCCGCACCAGCGGCAACGTGATTTGCCGTCGGGACCGACAATCGTCGTGCTCATCTGTCTACTCAGTCGAAGAGAAACTGTAGCCGCTCATCGGTTTTTGATGGCGTAATTTCAATAATTTCCGCGCTTACCACATTTTCCACCACAAACGGATCGTCATTCACCCTGCTTAAAAGGTCTGGCAGCGGCGTATTGTGCGCCAAAATTCCACCACCCAAGTTGGCCTGAAGACTACCGACCACCAAAAACACGCCGTCATCAAAACCGCGTTTGATCCATTTTTTGTGGTCTTCCATGAATTGGCTGGCTCGGCCTTTATTGCCAGAAAATTTAAGAAGCACGATAAACATCGGACTTATTCTCCCATCAAATTGGAGGGTTGAGTATATTCAGCCGTCTTTAGCTCGTACCAATGGCCCTAATGTTCGCCATAACCGACAGTGAAAAGCGGTGCGACGAAGGCGCGCCGCTTTTCACTGTCCGTGTTGATGGCGTTGTTAGCCGTTTTAGTTTTTTGCATCACCGCTTCTCGGGAGGCAAACCACCTTGTGCAGCCAACAGCTTCGCATGTTCTTCTAGGTTCACGGGTCTGTGTTTCACTTTCGTGCTCGCTGGATGAGCACCAAGGTAGTTATCGCCTTTCCAGTTTTTCGATGGCCTGATGGGCCTGGGCATAAAGCCGCCACCGCAGTTCGGACAGACGTTGCCCAGAAAAGTATCTACGCACGTCGCGCAGAACGTGCATTCATACGTGCAGATGCGCGCCTCAAGTGAGTCCGGCGGCAAGGGTTTATTGCAATGCTCACAGGTGGATCTGAGTTCAAGCATGGCGCTCCCTTCGTGCTGAATAGGCCTTGACATAGTAACATACCGTCCGGTATGTTACAGCCATGACCGCGAAACAGCCGGACATCACGCGCGATAAAATCCTGGATGCCGCCTTCCAGGAGATCCACAAGCACGGCTTCCAGGCCGCGAGCCTGTCGAACATCCTCGACC
>CAKKQL010000001.1 GCA_919902095.1 Acidiferrobacterales bacterium | reverse complement strand
GGCGCAAAGAAAAGCGCCGAATAATCAACAGGAAAAATCTTTGCGTCTTTGCGGCAAACGATCTTATGCGAATGCATTTTTAGAGGTTCCCTTATCGTTTCCCTCGATAATCGCCCTTCGTCTTTCACCGGCGTGAGCCCGGAACGATGATCTCCGAAACGCGCCTCCGGACCGCCTATTTCTTTTGTCTGGCCGCGATCCTGCTGGTGTTCATGCATCTGTTCCTGCCGAACATGGGCGGCACGATGGCCATGCCGTTCGAGTATCTGGTGTGGCTCGGGATTTTCACGATCATCCTTCTGGCCGTGTTCCAAGCGCTGCGCGCCGGCGAGCTCGTGTTGCCGACCTTCCGGCTCTACGTGTTCGGGTTCGCGGCGCTGCTGCTGGCGAGCAGCGTTTTCAATCCCATCCTCAATCCGCAGCTGTTCGCCATCGAGGCGCTGCGGTTCGTCGCGCTGATCGTTTTATGGCTGGCGCTGCACCAGTTTCCGCTCGAAGGCAGGGACCGGGAGCGCCTCTTGCTGCTGATCTTCGCCTCCGGCGCCATCGAGGCCGTCATCGGGATGCTGCAGTTCCACGGCATCCCGACGGTCATTCCCCTGCTTCCCCCCACCGCCGCCCAGGCGGGAAGCATCTGGGGGGTGTTTCAGCAGAAGAACCTCTATGCGTCGTGGATGGCGCTGGCGCTGGTCGTGTCGCTGCACCTGGTCACGACCGAAACCTTCCGGGCGCTGCGACCGTTCGCGCGCGCCGCGTTCCTCGCTTCCGTCGGCCTGATGGCCGCGGGTCTGATGCTGGCGGCGTCGAGAACGGGATTGCTCGGCTTCGCCGCGGGCGCGGTCGTGCTGCTGGCGGCGCGATTTTCCCATTACCGGCAGGCAAGGCGTTACGTGCTGGCGTGGGGCGCCGTGTTGCTGGCCGGCGTGGCGTACGGTGTCGCGCCGGTCGGCGGCGAACGGACGCTGGAGACGTATCAGGCGACGATGCTCAAGGACAAAGAATCATCGAACGTCCGGCGCCTGTTGATGTACGAAACCTCGTTCGAAATGTTCAAGGACAAGCCGCTGGTCGGCCACGGCTTCGCCAACTTCGCCGCCTTGTACGCGTATTACCAGGCGGATGTCATCGAGGCGCAACCGCACTACCGGCCGGTGGTGGATTCCGGCTTCACCTCTCATCCGCATAACGAGGCGCTGAAAATCCTCGTCGAGGGCGGTCTCACGGGTCTGGTGGCCATGTTGATCCTGGCATGGGGGTTCGCGCGGCTGCTGTGGCGATTGCCGCGGGAGCAGGCGGGGGTCGGCGTCGCCCTGCTGGCGCCTATCGGGTTGCATATCCTGACCGAGTTCCCGCTCCAGCTTTCGGCCGTGCATTCGCTCGGATTCGTTCTGCTTTGTTATCTTGTGACCGCCCATTTCACGGAGCGGAAATCGCTGCCGCGCGCGCGGGTCGTGACGGCGGCGGGGATGGCCGTGGCCGGGCTTCTCTACCTGGGGCTCGCGGGTTACACGCTCCGGACGTTCTACGACTATATGAATTACACGATCTTTCATATCAAGATTTCCGAAAAGAAGATCGTGTCTTTCGCGAACCTCGAACCGGCCGTGGACAACGGGTATCTGCGCAACTGGGCGGAGCCCGAGTACATGATGTCGCAGGCTCTGGCGGCCATCCCGGATATCGCCGGCAACGGGAAATTTATCAAGCACTATCTGCGCTGGAGCCAGCAGGAGAAGCGGCGTCACCCGACCGCGGTCGTCTTCAATACCGAGGTCGAGGTGTGGAAGGCCCTGTGGAACAACGACCCGCGGCCGGCCTATCGGAAGCTCGCCCTGCTGGCCGTGGATCAGGGTTTGCATTTGTATCCGAACGATGCCGCGCTGCTGTCGCACAAAGAGGAGCTTCGACCTTGATGCTTCGTTCGAGCAGGTTGCAAGGATTGCAGAAAATCCCCGGTCATCTTGGCGGGATCGTGCTGTCCCTGCTGTTTCTCGTCGTCATTCATGTCTACATTTATAACTTCGGCGCACCCCTGGTAACGCCCACGGCCTACCTGCTATGGCTGGGGGCGGCTGCGGCGATTTTCCTGGCCGTCGTGCAGGCGCTGGCAAGCGGCGTCTACGTTTCACCGCGCCTGACCGCTTACGCGTTCCTGTTCATCGCCGCGCTTCTCGTGACGACGCTGGTCAATCCGGTCCTCAATGGCCACAATTTTATTTTTCAGACGGCCGGGCTCGTCGGCGGCGTGATCTTTTTCATCGCCCTGCATCAATTCCGCTTCCCGGAGAAGACCTGGGAACGGCTGCTGTACGTCGTTTTCGTGTCGGGCGCGATCGAGGCCGGTCTCGGGGCGATCCAGTACTCCGGCCTTCCACTCAAGGTCTCATTCCTGTACCTGGGCGCCCTGGGCGGCAATTTCCAACAGTCCAACCTGTTGGCTTCCTATCTGGCCACCGCCCTGGTGGTTTCCTTGTATCTGCTCGCCGGCCCCGCTTTTCGCGCGTTCGCCGTGTGGGGCAAGGCGGGTTTCTATGCGTTGACGATGTTTATTTCTCTGGCGTTGCTGCTGGGAACGTCGAGGGCCGGCGTGCTCGGGGCGCTGTTGGGCGTCGGCGTTCTGTTGGCGGCGCGCTGGGGAAGCTACCGGGCCGCACGACGGCCACTGGGGCTGTGGTTTTTGGCGGTCGCGATCGGGTTGGGCGGCAGCCTCGTCGCCGCCAAGGTCTACGATCGGGATCCCGGGATCGCCGCCACCGGCCACAAGATGGAACGGTTGTTCGGTAACCTCGACGGCGGGGCGACCCTGGATGAGCGGCTCACCCTTTACCGCGCGACCTACGAGATGATCGAGGACCGGCCGTTCCTCGGTCACGGGCGGTCGAACTTTTCCGGCCATTACATGTTCTACCAGCGCGAGTTTTTGAAAAAAAATCCGGGCCTGCCCGCGGTCACCAGCTTCACGACCTATCCCCATAACGAGCTGCTGTACATTCTGGCGGAGTCGGGATTGGTCGGGGGGCTGGGTTTCGTCATCGTCGTTGTTGCGATCGTGGCGCTGTTGTTCAGACTCGGTCGCGAGACCGGCGGGGCCTATGCCGCGCTGCTGCTGCCGCTGGCGCTCCATACCCAGACGGAATTCCCGTTTTACCAGTCCGTGGGGCACTGGCTGCTGTTTCTGACCCTGCTTGTTTTGCCGTCGAGCCGTTTCGTCAGGGAACAACCCCTGCGGCTGCCAGGCCCATGGCGGGCGGGATTCCTGTTGGCCGCCGCCGCGGCGTTATTTTTCACGGCCTGGTTTCTGGTCGGGACGTTGCGTGCCCATGTCCTGTTTGCGCGATATATAGGGGCGGGCGCTCCTTTTATTTATATGTTCCCGGCCGTGAACAACGCCTACCTCGGGCAGACCGCCGAACGGGTACTGAGGGTGGATACGATCCAGGCTATGGTGATCCCGCGGGAG